>JACSRR010000205.1 GCA_014879635.1 Ignavibacteriaceae bacterium
GAGTTTTTTTTTAACAAAGAACTAAGCACTAAGCACTTTCCTAAACTGCGTCTCGCATCTACCCACTAACTTTATTAACCACTGAGCACACCGAGAACGCAGAGATTTTTTTTTAACAAAGAACTAAGCACTAAGCACTTTCCTAAACTGCGTTTCGCATACATCCACTAAAATCATTAACCGCAGAGCACACAGAGAGCACAGAGTTTTTTTTTAACAAAGCACTAAGCACTAAGCACTTTCCTAAACTGCGTCTCGCATCTACCCACTAACTTTTTTAATCCCGCACTTTTATTGAACTAAGAACTCTTTTTCACCGCTTTTCTTTCGTTAAAATTGACAATATTAGTGTTGATATTTTAGAATTTATTTTACCAAAAAGGAGAATCTATGATTAAAGGTTATGCCGCTTATAATGCAAAAGAGGAATTAAAAAGTTTTAGTTACGAATATACAAACCTAAAACCTAAAGAAGTAAAAATTAAAGTTTCGCATTGCGGAATTTGTCACAGTGACCTTCACCTTATCAATAATGATTGGATGATGAGTAGATACCCTTTTATACCGGGACATGAAGTAGCGGGCGAAGTTGTTGAAATTGGCTCTGATGTTACCGAATTAAGAAAAGGGGATAGAGTTGGTTTGGGCTGGCAGGCAGGCTCTTGTCATTCTTGCGAAGATTGTAACAGCGGAAATGAAAATCTCTGTAGTTCGGCTGCAGCCACCTGCGTTGGAAGAAACGGCGGATATGCGGAATATGTGATTTCAGACTCCCGCTTTGCTATAACTCTCCCTTACGAACTTGAATCAAAATATGCCGGTCCGCTAATGTGCGGAGGTGTTACGGTTTTTTCGCCTCTCAGAAGAAATAATATTACCGAAGGTAAAAGAGTTGCCGTAATAGGTATTGGCGGTTTGGGTCACATGGCGCTTCAGTTTGCTAATAAAATGGGAGCCGAAGTTACGGCAATTTCAACAAGTCTTTCTAAAAAAGCAGAAGCTGAATCATTTGGAGCTCACAATTTTATTGTTTCAACTACCGAAAATGCTTTTGATTCTTATGCCAACAAGTTTGACTTAATTATTAACACAATTTTTGCACCTATGGATTGGGGAAGCTTGGTAAATACTCTCCGCTCAAACGGAAATTTGTGTTTTCTCGGTGCACCCCCTGAACCCGTTTCAGTAAGTGCATTCAGTTTATTGATGAAACAACGGCAAGTTTCGGGTAGCGTTATCGGAAGTCCTGAAATGATCAAAGATATGCTCCGTTTTTCTGCAAAGCACAATGTACGCCCGGTAATTGAGGTCATGCCTATGGCAAATGTAAACGAAGCTTTAAAGCGTGTAGCAGAAAATAAAGTTAGATATAGAATGGTGCTTGAAAATTAGTTCTATAGAACTTTGAAGACGGCAAACTTAAGGTAGGTTGTTTCTTGCATTGCAGGAAGTGACGGATGATCTAATGATGCTCCGTTATATTTTATCAATTGCAGGCTGCAACCCTCCTTGATTGCCGCATCATTAACAATTTCTAAAAATTCTTTTTGCGGCAAATGATATGAACATGAGGATGAAACTAAAAAACCATTCTTCTCAACACATCTTAAAGCTAATTTATTAAGTCGTAAATACCCCTGTTTTGCCTGATTCAGGTTTTTCTTTTGTTTAGCAAATGCAGGCGGGTCAATCATTACAACCCCGTATTTATAACCTGTTTTTGCTTTTTCACTCAAAAAATCTGCTACATCCGAAACATTCAAACCACACGCAGTAACAATCCCGTTTAATTTAATATTTTGTTTCACTTTCTCTATTTCAGCTGCCGATGAATCAACAAAATCAACTTTAGATGCACCTTTTAACAACGCATGCAGCCCAAACCCACCGCTGTTACAAAAGCCATCTAAAACAGAAGTGCTATTACAAAATTTTGAAGCAAATTCACGGTTATCACACTGGTCAAAATAGAAACCGGTTTTTTGTCCTTCTGCAAAGTCAATTTTATATTTAGCTACACCATCATCTATAATTTGTGATTTAAGGTTACCGTGCAGTACTCTGTCATTTTCATCAAGTCCCTCAAGACTTCTAAAATAGGGCTCATTTTTTGTAACTACACAATCTGCATTAAATTCCGAAACAAGTAATGAGGAAATAATTTCTAAGTGTTTATCGGTACCGGCGGAGTTTATCTGAAGTACAAATGTATTGTTATATTTATCAATAATTAATCCGGGTAGAAAATCGCTTTCGCTAAAAACCATTCTGAATGAATTACGGTGGGGGTAACAACTTGTTCTTAAGTTAAAGGCAGCGTGAAGTTTAGTTGAAAAAAGCTCCTTCAGGTCTTTTACGGGGGTGTAACTTATCACCCTGCAACCTATTAGTGAATTTTTGTTGTAAAAACCGGAGGCGATAAAAGCACCTCCGGCTGAAAAAATATTTACTATATCACCTGTATCAGGCGTTCCGGTAATTTCACTAATTTCATTACTGAACACCCATTGGTGCCCTGAATGTAATCTTCTTTCCTCAAATTTATTTAGTTTAATTTCACCCGGCATTAATATTCTTATTTGTTTAAAATTAATTTTTTAACTTCGGTTTTAGCACCGGCAGTTAATTCGTAATAATAAACACCTGAAGCTAAATTGTAGAATCCGGGGTTAAAAACAACTTCGTAAAAACCGGGCTTTTTAACATCTTCAACTAAAACAGCTGCTTCTGCTCCGGTGATATCGTAAATTCTAATCGAAACTTTAACTTCAGCATCTCCGCCTATATAATAAGGAATAGTTGTAACGGGGTTAAAAGGATTAGGGTAATTCTGAATCAAACGACTTTCAACCGGGAGAGAAGTTATTTCGGTAGCAATTGTATTAGAGTAAGAAAATTCACCCGAGTAATCAATTTGTTTTAGTCTGTAAAAGTACACACCGTTGTTTAAGTTATTGTCAAGAAAAGAATATTTTTCTCTCGAAAGAGTTGTACCGTTACCGGAAACAAATCCAATTTTGATGAAATCTGCGTCAGTTGAACTTTTCCTTTCAATCTCGAAACCCGAATTATTTAATTCGGTTGCCGTTTCCCAAAACAAAGTTACGCTGTTTTCAGATGAAGCTGCATAAAAAGAAATTAGTTCAACGGGAATTAAATTAGGGTCATAAAAAGGCATAAAGAAAACTGTACCTCTGAGCGGGTCATCAACCTTGTGAACAATTTTGAGTTCAATAGCCGACGAATCATAAACTCCCCAATCGTTGTTTTGTGCATAAATATCATTAGTACAGTTGTTAAAAAAATCATAAGGAGTTGAACCTTGAAGATTACCGGTAATTTTGTTATAACCATTATCAGAAGTATCGGAATTTTCAAGATTTCCAAAGTTAGGTTGAGGACCGGCTTGAATAGAGGTTCCGTTTTGAACGGTTACACCCCACAAGTTACCGGTTACCACATTTCGCATAAAAACGGGTACATTCTGAGAATTACCGTTCACATTTATACCGCTACCCGAAACATTGGGGTCAGGATTAATATTGTTGTTTTCGAAAATATTATTTCTTACTTGAGCCGTAATATTTCCGCCTGCAAGCGAAATCCCGAAACTGTTGTTTTTTACTATGTTACCTTCAATTAAAGAAGAAGATGATGAACCGCCTATTAAAGCAGAAATACTGATTCCGCCCGTTCTGTGAAACATTCCTCCTTCTACTATGTTATTTCTGATTAACGGAGAATTGTTGCCCTGTGTTCCAATACTTATCTGGTTTTTTGGCGAAGTGTTCTGCGTATTATTGTTAATAAAATGATTGTTTTCAATATCGGGAGATGAACCGAGAGTAAGTGTAATTCCGTATTCGTAACTTCTTTCAATCCGGTTTCCTGTTATTACAGGTGAGGATGAAGAAAGCTGAAACGGTCTTCTCACTTTATAAAAATATGAGTTTCTAATAGTAGGGCTTGCGTCTAAACATCTTGCTCCGTAATAAGCAAATTTCATACTCACATACTCAATTAGGCATTCTTCATCAATGCTTGTGCCATTAAACCGGAAACCGTCGTAAGCACTACCGAGAGAATCAGAACTTGCTGAGGTAACATAAATTGAGTCGTTTACCAATCCAGCCATTCTAAGAGCACCGTTAACTTCAAATCCGCTAGTAGATCCGTTAATAGTAAGCGTTGTTCCGGGCGCAATTGTTACTTTATCTGTTGCCGCAATTGTAATTTTGTTTGAAATAGTATAATTGGGGAATGTACCTGTTACTACACCCGCAGAAAAAGCGACAAGGCTGTCAGTTGTCCAATTTACCCCTGTTCCCGGAGTAGTGAATTGCGCGTAAACCGTATTAAAAGCGAATATTAAAAGGGATGCTGTAAAGAGTTTCATTCTGTGCCCTCAAAAAAAAAGGAAGTTTTCGCCAAATTAATGGCGAAAACTTCTCGAAGTGAATAAGTTTATTTTCTATCTAAAAGGTAATATTTATTGAGGATTTTTCCGTCTTCAAATTCATAAACAAGCGGATTTCCGGTAGGAATATTAAGCTCGAGAACTTCTTCACGGGTTAAATTATCAAGATACATCACTAAAGATCTAAGACTGTTACCGTGTGCAACAACCAAAACATTTTTACCCTCTTTAACTAAAGCCTCAATTTTATTCTGATAATAAGGGATAGTTCTTGCTGCAGTGTCTTTTAAGCTTTCGCCGTTAGGAGGGTTAATATCGTAACTTCTTCTCCATTGATGAACTTGATCGTCACCGTATTTAACGGCGGTTTCGGCTTTGTTTAAACCTTGAAGGTCGCCGTAATGCCTTTCGTTAAGAGCTTGGTCTCTCTCGGTAGGAGGTTCGTCAAACCCGGCAACTTTACAAGTAATTTCGGCGGTTCTGATAGCTCTTTTAAGAAC
This sequence comes from Ignavibacteriaceae bacterium, assembly GCA_014879635.1. Classification (GTDB taxonomy): domain Bacteria; phylum Bacteroidota; class Ignavibacteria; order Ignavibacteriales; family Ignavibacteriaceae; genus BA9. Next base: position 4,918 of record JACSRR010000205.1, read on the forward strand.
TGAAGTGAACATATAATCAAAATGCATATTTTTATTTTTAATGGCTTCGCCGGCTTCGATAGCTTCTTGTTCACCTAATTCCGTTATATCAACATCTACCCAGCCTGTAAATCTGTTTTCGAGATTCCATTGCGACTGCCCATGCCTGAGTAACAGTAAGTAATTCATCTTTTCCTCTAATTAATTTTCGTTTAGTTTCTTCTTTGTTCAATTTTTGATTAAATTTGAGTTTAAATGCTTCCCATTAACTTAAATAAGTTTAACAATGTTAAAAACGAAAATACAAATTTTAGGGCTAATTTTTGCTACCTGTTTCTATTATTATGGCTGTTCTTGTTCTTGCGGTGCAGAACAAAATGTAATTATTGACGACCAATTTATCAAACTCCCCGTAAAAATAAGAGAAAATGCAGATAGATATTTAATGAGCCGCACGGGTTCAGAGTTTTTTGATGCCTTTGTTACTTTTGATGGTTCAAAAACAACTTTTCAAGAACCTCTTTACAGAGTAGAATACATTTGGTTAAACTCAGAAAAGCCCGATTTTACAGGTACTATCGTCTTCTTTATTGATACTGCGGGAACGGTTTCAAACTTGATTGAACCTGAAGGAATTCCACTTTGCAATTATACTCCCGAAGATTGTTTGTTTAAAATTTCTGCCGAAGAAGCTAAACAAAAAGCATTAGACGCCGGTATTAAAACTGCAGAGAGACCGCTTATAGCTAAGTTTGAATGGAATCCCTCAAAAGACAGATATTTGTGGAGCGTTGTTTCTATTTTATATGAATCTCAAGGCTCTCAAGGGTTTAGAGGTAACGGACAAGAAGCTCTAATTGACCCCGGTACCGGTGATGTAATTTCAATAAAAGATTGGAAAGTTAACTAACGGTTTATTTTGGGTAACCCCCGTATTCTTATCGTAAAAATTGGTGCAACCGGCGATGTTGTTATGACTCTGCCGGTTCTTACCGCACTTCGCAAAAAATACCATAATCCTGAAATTACATGGATTTGCGGCAAGTTAGCTGCGCCCGTTCTAAAAAAAATTCCCTTTGATATTAATATTATTGAAGTTGATGAATACAAACTTTTCGGAAAATCTAAATTTAATGCCCTTGTTGAATTAGTTAGAATTTACCTGAATCTCCCCTCGCTTTTTTTCACCGGTAAATATATTTTTTACAAACATTTTGCGTACAGGTTTGCTTTCTCTCTCGTTTTTGCAAAAAAAACTAAGCACCTTTCCCCAAATAACAATAGAGGAATACCTGTATTAGGAAGATCTATGCCGTTTGAGTTTGTACGGCTAATTACCGGATCGGATGATTCAAATTTGCCTGCTCCCGCTCTTCCTGAAGTTAATTTATCTGATGAAAAAAATATTAGAGCAAAGTTTGGTTTAACCGGCAATTACATTGTTCTCACCCCCGCCGGTGCTAAAAATTTTATGCGTGAAGGCTTTTTGAGAGGATGGGAAGTACAAAATTACAGGGAATTAGCGGTCAAATTGATTAGCGAAGGGTTTGAAGTAGTAATTACCGGTTCCGAAGATGATAGGTGGGTATCCGAAGAGTTTTCAGGAGTAAATATTATAAACTTAACCGGAAAAACGGCTTTGGATGAACTTATTGATGTTTTCGCTTATGCTGATTTGGTGGTGGCTCACGATAGCGGTCCTCTTCATCTTGCACAGCTTTCGGGAGCAAAAGTTGTGGCATTATTTGGTCCTACAAACCCCAAAGAATTAACTCATATTAACTTTAAAGGGGTTAAACCTATTTACATATCCGGGGGAGAAAATCTTTTTTGTAGCCCTTGCTTTAACCAAAGTTCTTTCCCAAATTGTACAAATAATTTATGCATGAAAAATATTCAGGTTAAAGAAGTATTTAACCTCGTAAAACAGTTTGTAAATAAGGACTTATATGAAAAATAGGTGGCAAAAAATTAACCGCCGAGCATACTGAGAACGCAGAGAAAAAAAGGTACGGAGTGCGGGGGTTTGAAGTTGAATTTTCTATCCGCTATCCACATCCCACTAAATTTAATGTTTTTAGAGACTAAGAATACCGTTTCCTAAACGTCCCTAAATGGGGTGCATTTTTACTAATTTACCCTAATGAAAGCCCTGAGAAAAATTTATCTTTGAAATTATTCATCTCCTGAATAGTAATCATAATTCATTGCATTTCACACTTTACCATCATCATATTTTACCCGAGCTTCAAACTTTGCAATTTAAACCAAAAAAATTGCCACTAAAAATTCTTATGAACCACTCCAAAAGGGAGAGTTTTTTCAAAGTGTTTGAACAACTACCGTAATACCTTCTTGATTTGTGTTTGCGGGATTTAATATTGTTGAAACAACAGTGATTTCCCCTTTTTTGAAAACATCAAACTCAACCTCTATACCATCGAGAGTATCAACCAGAGTTCTCGCTTTAACATATCCGTAAGTAATTAACTCCTGCCCCACTTTACCCATATCAGATTTAGCAGCCGCCAAAGTTTTGTAACCGAGGTAGTATTTGCCTATATAAGTAATTTTGTTGTTGTTATCAACTTCGAGAAGTAATCTATCTACATCAGAAACTTCGATTAACAATTGACCGTTGTTTTCGTGAGCCTCTCCGTAAATTTTCTGAAATTCGGAGGCATCTTTTCCGAGAAAAGTGTAATAATCTCCGCTTTTACCGCTGCAACCAAAAATAAAAAGGGGTAATATAAGATAGAGGATAACTGTTTTCATTTTAATTGTAATTCCGTTATTTAGATTATTTAATAGGTTTATATTCAAAAAAATTGTCAATCGTTTTAATTAAGAAACTACCGCTTTCAGACTCTCTAAGCAAAAGAAAGTTCCCTTCTTTACGATAGATCAAATTAACCGTTTCTTTACCGTTTACTTTGTAGCTAAAGTTTTTGAAGAAAGAATAATTCAAATTTTCGAGTTTATTTTGTAAACCGGTCATGCTACCGGAGGTAATTGATAGTGAAATATCAGAAATTGTTCTATTCCCGTCAAAAAAAACGAAAAGTGAGCTATTGTCATCAAAATTGTACTTAAAGCCGTCTTCAATTTTTTCACCATCTCCAAATTTAAGAACAAATTCATTTATATTTTTACCGGTAAATTCAAAATAGTCAAGTTCAGTTGCAACCGGTTCGGATTTGTGTTTATTACATGAAAGGAAAAGAAAGAATAAAACAAGTAAGAATTTCTGTAACACCATTAAATTAAAAGATCGTACAAATTTAGAGATGAAAAAATTAAAGATTTTGAAGAGGTAATTTATAAATTTAAAGGAACTAATTTGCAATCAATTAATTGCTTGGTTATGATCATTTAACCGGAGAGTGCGTAAAGGGAAAGTTTTTAAGTTCGCAGTGTTTAGTGCATGGCTTCAGAAAGTTCCGGGTTTAGTGTTAACAGCTAAATTTTTTATCCCTAACCAACTACCTTCAATCTAATGCTATCAACTTAATAAAAATAAATTTTATCCTCATCCATGAGTAAATAAAACTAAATTGTAGAGGGTAATATATCTATTAACAAAATCATTCCCCTATTCCTTGCCTTTTGTGAATATGTTGTTTTGTTTTACTTAATTTAAATATTTTCTGCTATTAACATACGAGAACCAATCCCGACCGGATAGGGACGGGACTGTGAACTCTTTTTTCAACTTCGAACAAATTGCACCTTGAACCCCGAACTTTTTCTTAACCTGCAACTCTACCCGGCTATTCAAAATCATCCTCTTCATCACCTCCGGCAAGCATTTTGTTAAGTTCATCGGTGAAAAAGAATTTCTCTTCGCCAAATGCAGGAACTAAATCTGTGTACCATATAGCTTTAGGGTCAAATTTAGCAAAAAATGGTTTTCCAATCCAATCGGGGTTTCTACCCTGAATAAACCTTAGTGTGAAAACTTTTTCTCCGGCAATTTCGTTAATACCGAGAACTTGTACTTTACCGGGTAAGCACGACATTGAGGGTCCTCTAACAGTTCTGCAAATTCCGCTGACAGATTGATAAGCCTCTCTATATTTTTGAAAAGCTATGCTCAAAGGAACGGAAAAGTAGTGTTGAGCTCCGGTATTTCTTGCAATGAACATATAATAAGGTATCATACCAAGCTCAACTTGTTTGCTCCACATTTTACTCCATACTCCGGAATCATTATTAATGTGTTCCATAATTGGAGATTGAGTTCTTATAACTGCTCCTGTTTTAAGAATTTTTTTAACTGCTTGGCTAACTTCTTCAGTTTCCAATTCAACATTGTGATTAAAATGTGCCATAATTGCTAAATGTTTACCGCTCTTTTTAACTTGCTTAAACAATTTTAGAAGTTCGGGTGCGTCAGAATCAGAATAAAATCTTTGTGGCCAATATCCGAGAGCTTTAGTACCGATTCGTATATTTTTTAATGATGTCAAATTGCTTTCAAGAAGTGGTTCAATGTATTTTCGAAGAATGTGAGCTCTCATAACCATAGGGTCACCGCCGGTAAAAAGAACATCCGTGATTTGCGGATTTTCTTCCAAATATTTTACAAGTTTATCAACTTCATTAGAAGAAAATTTTAACTCACTAATGCCTGTAAATTGAGGCCATCTGAAACAAAATGTACAATATGCGTGACAAGTTTGCCCTTGTGAAGGAAAAAATAAAACTGTTTGGCGATATTTGTGTTGTGTACCTTGAAGTTTCTCTTCACCCGATTTCGGGACATTCAAATCTGTTTGCCCGGCAGGGTGAGGGTTTAATTCCATTCTAATTTGTTTGATTATTGCCGACTTTTCCTTCAAATCCTTAGTGTGGTAAGCCTTTTCGGCAAGTTCATAATGGCGGGGTTTCAACATCTCCTTTTGCGGGAAAGTAAGAACAAAAATAGGGTCAAACGGCAAATTTTCCCAATTTATAAGCTTTTCTGTTACATAATTGTTTGTTTTAAATGGAAGAACGCTCGAAACAATTTCTATTTCTCTAATTTGCCCGGCAGATAGACTTTCAATCTGAGGTATTTTAGTAAAATTATTTGAAGAGTATGACTTATAGTGCATTTTTCCTCCGTTTTTGTTCTAAAAAAATCAATAAGCGCAATTTTTCCCTTTTTTCAAAATTTTAGATGAAATTAATTCTAATTATTTTAGAAGTATATTCCTTTTACACAATTTTTAGGTAGCAATTTTTTATAGTTTAATTTGCAGTTTCAAGTGCCTCAATAAAAAGAAAAACATTCCACTTTTTGTCGCTTAACACTTAACACCCGTCCCCAAGAGAACGGGAGAAGTTTTATTTTATGAATAGATGTTTCATCCACAATTGATTATTTTGCGCACACAAATAAAAGTTTACAATAGATTTTTCATAAGCATATAATGGGTAAAGGAATAGTTGAAAGTTATTGCGGATCCCGACTCCGTCGGGAAAACAGACACAAAAAATTAGTGGGTTATGGAAAGTGAATAGATTTAACCTCGAACTCCCGAAATTTATTGCCACCGAAAAATCCAATAAGCCCATTTAAGCAATTTATTCATTTTTGCCGTTCCTTTTTACCTTAATATTATTACGGTTAATTCAAAGGATTTCGTTAAATTAAGTTTTAACTATAAAATATATTTTGGAATAATGTTAAACAACTTTTCAACAATAAACTTATCTACTCAAAGTAGAGATTTACTCGAAAGGCAAAAAGCAAGTTGGGATTTAGCAAATACCGGTTACTCGGGATTAAAAGATGTTAGATTCAGAGAATTTGATATTGACGGAAATCAAATCAAAGTTCAATTTAACCCGGGTAGAATGGTTTCTACAACGGCAAAGGTTGACGCAAAAAGTATTAAAGAGAGACCTTGTTTTCTTTGTTCCGAAAATTTACCTGCTGCACAAGAAAAACTGCGTTATAACGATAAATTTAATATCTTGGTGAATCCTTTTCCAATTTTCCCCGAGCATTTTACAATACCGCATGTTAATCACACTCCGCAATTAATTAAAGAGTGGTTCCCTGAAATGCTTAATATGGCAAGAGACCTTTCAGAAAAGTATCTTGTGTTTTACAATGGTCCAAATTGTGGGGCATCGGCACCTGATCACATGCATTTTCAAGCCGGTACAAAACATTTTATGCCTTTAGATGCTCATCTTATAAACAAAAAAGATAAACATGATATAGCGCTATATCGTGAATTTGGTCTCGAAGTTTATTCGCTTGATGACGGTTTAAGAAAAATGATTGGTATTGACGGCGTTAAAGAATCGGCAATTATAGAAGCCTTTAACTCTTTCTATAAAATTTATTCCGAAATTAACCCGGGCGACCCCGAGCCTATGATGAATATTGTTTGCCTTTTTTACCCCGAGTGGGAAACTTGGCGTACTCTTATTTTGCTCAGAGAAAAACACCGCCCTGAAAGATATTTTGCAGAAGGAAACGAAAGAATTATGTTAAGTCCCGCTGCGGTTGATTTAGGCGGAGTTGGTGTTATTCCTGTTCAAGAAGATTTTGAACGAATTAATGTACAAATTATAACGGAAATTTTTCACGAAGTTTTTATATCCGAAGACAAATTTTCAGTTTTAGTTGAAAAATTAAGAGGATTAAGCTCAATTTAAGAATTTTACCTCCTTTTTTTAAAGTATGTAAAAAAATGGTATTGTTTTTTATTTCAACTTTTCAAAACTTGCTTATAGTAAAATTATAATCTTGGAGAAATATCGCTGATGCGTATATCTTTTATTAAAACTACTTTATTTGCTCTTATTTTATGTTCTGCAGTTTATTCGCAAACCGTAATCGGAAAGTATGCAGGAGAATTTTTAGCTATCGGAGTTGGTGGAAGACCCCTTGGTATGGGGGGTGCTTTTGCTGCCGTTGCTGATGATATTACCGCCGGTTATTATAATCCGGCAGGGCTTGCTCACTTAAATTACCCGCAAATTGCTCTTATGCACGATGATCGATACGGTGGCTTAATCAATTATAATTACGGTGCCGTTGCTATTCCTTACGGTAAAGACTATTCATTTGCAATTAGTGCTATGAGATTAGGTGTTGACGGTATTTATGACACCAGAGAAGCTCTTTATGATGCTAACGGTGACGGTATTTTAGATATCACCAATAATGACCGTTTAGATTATTCCAAAATTAAAGAGTTTAATAATCAAGACTGGGCTTTTTATTTAACGGGCGCTAAAAGACTTTCAGACGAACTTTATGTTGGTGCTAATGTTAAAATTATCAGAAGAGATATTGCCGAATATAGTGCCACAGGTATTGGTTTTGATGTAGGGGCAATTTATATGCCAATTGAATCTTTGTTTTTAGGTGCAAATCTTCAAGACGCAACAACAACTCTCGTGGCTTGGAGTACCGGAAGGCAAGAATTAATTTCGCCCACTTTAAAATTGGGTGCCGCATACAGATTTAACATTTTAGGCGGAGTACTCACTCCCGCAGTTGATTTTGATGTCAGATTTGAAAACAGGCGTTTTGCTTCGCAATTTAATGTTGGACCGGTCAGTTTTGACCCTCACTTTGGGTTTGAATTTTTCTTTAAAAATATTGTTGCCGTCAGAGCCGGTTATAACGATGTAAAACAATTTACGGTTGGAGCAGGTATTAAACTTCCGAAATTGAATATAGATTATTCTTTTGCAAGATTTAATATGTCGGCAGATGATAGATTAGACGATAGTCACAGAATTTCGCTGATTCTTACCTTAGAAGAACCCAAGTTTATGAGGTAGAGCCTTTAATAGGTTATTAGTCAAGAAAAAGTTCGAGCTGTTATGTTCTTGGTTCGCAGTTAATTTTCTATTCAATAACAACTGTGTACGGCCCATTAAATTCTTACCCACTGCGTGAAATATTTAATTTGTAGAGACGCATTGCGATGCGTCTTTACAAGTTTTCTAACAATTAACGAGAATTATTAACTTGCCCGTTCATTAAGCGATTACAAAATGCACGGGCAGTAAAAATCCTAAAATAGAAATAGAATCACCGGGGGCATCAACTTTGTTCATCAGCCGGTAATTTAACAGGGATAAGTTACTTATTTTCTATAATTGAATGTGTAAAGTTTGCAGTCTTCTTTAACATCTTCACCGTTTTCAGATTTAACTTTTTCGCAATAGCGTATTTCAGTTAAATTGCCGAAATTATCATATTTGTACTCGTAAAAATATTCTGCCGTATTTTCTTGAAATTGTACAGTTCCTTTTCTATAAGAAACAAGTTTGATGGGATAAGTTTCATCACCAATATAAAATAGCTCCTCTGAAAAAGTATGAATTCCGGAACCACCTGAATAATTAAATTTTGTTTCTCTGCCTAATTTATCATATTCAATATTAAAGAAAGTTATGCCATATTCTCTAAAAGACTTGAATCTACCGTTTTCGTCATATTCGTAAATATTTGGTAAATTTTCCCTAAAACTGTCCCACGCATAAACGAGTTTTCCGTTTTCGTTGTAAGCAAATTCTGATTCTTTAATAAGTGTAGAATTATCTTTATTTAAATATTTTACACCCTTAATTTTATCGTTTTCATAAACATAATCCAAAAGAACAGTTGGTCTATCTAAGCTTATACCGTCATAATGATAATAAGATTCTAAGTTACCGTTCCTGTCATAGTTATTAATGTATATAACCGCAGAATTGTTCTCACCTCCGGCATATTCACGCATAATTTCCCTGCCTTGACTATCATAGATAATCCTTACAAAAGGATTTGGACCGTTGTTTTGCTTTAAATCATCATTTGAATAACTTGATAAGGAAACATCAACGCCGGAATAACCTGCCGCAGCAATTCTTGAGTTGAGCTGTTTTATTATATCTCTATGGGCTATAGAGCTATTAACAAAATCTATATGAGAAGTTTCTAAATACCAGTTTTGCCAGAGAGTTTGAGAATTTAACTCAAGAAAAGTAAATAAAAACAGTAAAAGGATTGGTTTAAACATTTTGTATCTCCATTAAATGTTTGTAAATTAAAAAATTAATCGATACCGTTAAATTAAAAAAATCTACGAAATTGTGAAAAATATTTGTTCTAAGTGTGATGAGGGAAGAATTTTGTAAAATTTATAGGATTGTGCCGTCAACTTAAGGATTTTATCCTTGTGATTAGAGAGTTACTTAAAAACTATTACAAAGTACCACTGCAAGGATTAAATCCTGCAAAGCGAAAACACCGGTAGTAGAGCATAGTTCAAGCGTCAGTTTTTTATGATATAGTATTATAATAAGTTAGACAAATATTTATCAGTGCCGGGCACTTCGAATTCCCCCAGCGACTTGTCAGAAATGCCGTCAATTCTGATGGAGCCGTGACTCAGGAGAACTTTCTACTAGTTCAAAATGCCCTTTCTTGCCTACAAATACTATTGCATAAGCTTTCAAATTAGTTAATTCCTTAATTTCAGCTTTCTGTAGATAACGGTCAATTTGTTCTGTTGCTAACTCCATTGTTTTTGATAGTTTCTTGGGTTCACTTTTCTTCAAATACTTTAGTTCAATTAGAAACTGAAAATTTGGTTTATACGGCTTTCTGAAAAGATACATCAAATCCGGATAATCACCCTCCACTTCTGCTTCACTCTTTATTATGTAGAGTCGTGATAGTGATGCGAGTGTTATAAACAGCATTTTTATATACTTTTCGTCAAAATTTTGATAATCACGATTACTAAGGATTTCTAATACTTTTTCAATTTCCTCTATCCAGCGAGCCATATTGTTATTTTTAGCTAAATCATTTATTGCATGTTGTAGATCGCTAACATTTATACCGGTTTCTAATCCATTTAAGATTTCGTCTTTGAAAAAACTCCAATATATTTCCTTTATCACATAATTCGGAATCTGAAATTTTATCAATGCAAATTCAACTTCTTTGATTGTAAGCATTCCGTTGTAAAAAAGTAACGATACAAAATCATCAGGGGTAAAAGGCCTTTCAAAACTATACTTCTTTGTTATTGAGGCAGTTGTTTCTTCTTCGGTTATTATTTCGTTTAACTTTTGTTGATTATCCGTGGTGTTGTTGATGTAAAAGATATTTTTGATTTTACTGTAATCACTTGCTATATTGGTATCTATTAAATCTTCCGGATATTGATTTTCTTTGAGATATTGATTCAAAAAGTATAAAACCATATTAGAATTATACATTCTTTGGTTTGCACGAACGGAAAAAAGACAACCGTTGTATAATTTATGCAGGTCAGACATCATCTCTTCAGAATTGTTTATCTCATAATAATCAAGCATTCCTTTTACTTCTTTATCAGTAAAACCTAACATCTCATTCAGCCTGAAATCAAGTGTAAGGTCACTACCAATATTAAAACCGCTTGTAAGACTGTCAAGTGTTACGGGAGTTACTCCCGTTGCAAAAAACCTGTCAACTATTCCATCTCCTGTTCCCGTTTTTATTGCTTCGTAAAACTTTCTTACATAGCCGTTTCTTGATACTATTTCAGAAAATTCA
>JACSRR010000465.1 GCA_014879635.1 Ignavibacteriaceae bacterium
AAAATGAAGCTAAAGGCGTCATAAGTTTTTAGTAAATAAAGCATACAATTGCCTAAGCGGCCCTAAAGCGTGTCGTATCTTTGTTTAATTCAATATAATGAATACGATGTAAAAAAGTATTTGTTGAGTTTAATTCATTTCTACATAAAAACAAATCTTCAATTTATACACTATAAGTTTAGCAATTTAACTAAAGTTCCGATACAGGAAATTTAAACAAGAAAATTATTGCTACCGAAAATCAGGTGAACAGGTGATTGGAAAAAGTCCGGATTAATTATTATTCCGGAATAATTAGACTTAGCAATTAATTACGGTTAATCAAAATTCTGCATTTATATCATCGATTTCTTAAAAATAATTCTTAGTTTACAGTAAGAAAATTACAACTTATAAAAGATTGATACTACTATGAAACTTCTTGCCGTACTTGATTGGATTAGGATATTAATAGTTTCTTTCGCATTTTATTTTGGCTACTCGATTGGGTTTGCGGGGGAAATATATAATCCCGAAGCTCAGTTACATTTTATGATTCCGGTGATTATTTTTGCGGTTGCGGGGCTATCCGGACTAGAAGGTTTATTTTTTGGTGATGAAACTGCTAAAATCAAAGGTTATGAAACAGGCAGTAATTATCAAAAGCAATCTGATATAGCCTTACTTTCTTATGCAGTGGTTGCTATATTAGTCTTCTTTTTTGAATGGGGTATAAAAGCTGAACTTACCATTTTATTTACCTTCCTCTTTTTCTTCTTCTTCTCCGGACTAAATCATGCTTTCGACGCAATTAAAAGAAAAAACTATAAATGGCAAAATATCAACAGACCGTTTATTATGTTATTATTGATTGCCGGTTTGATCTATCCAGTTTTGGAAGCACTAAAAAGACTTTAAAATAAAAAACCCCGGTAAACCGGGGTCAAAATGAGGTAGTTAAATTCTACTTTACATCTACATCTTTTACAAGAAGTACTTTTTCGATAATTTCTTTTAATTGTTCTTTTGGAAGTGCACCCATAGCCATTTGTGGTTGACCGTCTAATGGTACAAACAACAAGCTCGGGATACTTCTAATTTGGAAAACTGCAGCAAGTTCTTGCTCAACTTCGGTATCTATTTTATAAATATTTAATTTACCTTCGTATTCAGTTGATAATTGTTCCAAAATTGGAGCAACAATTTTACAGGGTCCGCACCAATCTGCATAAAAGTCAATCAAACAAGGTTTATCGCCTTCAAACTTCCATTCGGTGTTAGCTTCGTAGTTAAATACATTCTTTAAGAAAGTTTCTTTGGTTAATTTTTGAGTCATATAAGATATTTTCCTTTTTCTTTTACGAGTATGATGTTAAAAAAAACAAAAGGATTCAAAGATTTATTTTCCATGACGGGGGAAAGTAGGTTTCTTCGAAAACTTTCCGTGCTTCAATCAAAAAATTTTTAAGCTTTTTTTTATCGTATCTTCTTGAGATGTGGAATAAGATCAGTTTTTTAACTTCGGCTTGTTTAGCTAAAATTGCAGCCTTTTTTGAAGTCAGGTGAAAATTACTTTCTGCCAGATCCTCGTCTTCGCTCAAATATTGAGACTCGCAGTACACAGCTTTAGAGCCTTTGATAAAATTTGAGATTTCATTTAAACTATTTTCGTTGTAAGTGAAATCGGTTAAAACGGATACCGAATCCCTCTTGTTAATTTTAAGCAGGTTTTTTCTAAGGAATCCTGTTTCGTATTGAATTGAGTTTACCGTGATAATATGAGTATCAAGAACGGCGTTATTTTTGATTACATTAATCCAAGCGCCTTCAGGCAGGTTCATTTTTTTAAGAGCCTGTTTATCAACATTTATCGAATCAATTTCGTCAATTCTGTATCCGCGGGTTTCAATACCGTGGTTTAGTGCTATTGAGGAGATTGTAAAGTCTTTGTTTTGAAAGAATACTCCGTTTTTGATGTCTCTGAGCGACATTCCGGAATACTCCGAAAACCCGTTGCTGTTTGTGTATTCGGTGGTGACTAAAGAAGTACCGTCAATTTCGGAAATTTTCCAAACCCCGGGAGAATCACCTGAGTAATTCCAATCAAAACCTCTGAGCCGGTTGAGGATAATTTCTTTACCTCGTTTTGGTGCGAAAATTCTGACAGGGGGAATAGATCTGTTAAAATTGTGTCGAACAAATTGGTCAAAACCGCTAATGTGGTCAATATGGAAGTGCGAAAAACAGAGGATATCAATTCCTTTGATAGTTGAAATTCTGAGATTTGAAAGGGTTTCTTCGCCGCAATCGATTAATATTTTTGTGTTTTGTTGCCCCGAACTTATTTCAATCATTACAGCATTATCTTCGAAAACTTTTCCTAAAATGCGTCCGTTAATTGACATGATTATTTCTGTGAACCTAACATAACAGAAATAATTTCGGCTGACTTTTGCCCGGTATAAAATGCTTCAAGAACCCATTCGTTATTTTTGAGTTGACTTGTGAGATTCTTGTCGTATAAATTGACCAATTCCCGCACCAATTCTAATTCAGCACCCTCAAGAACTTTGTTTACCGGATACTCAACAGAAACGGTTTGAGTTTTTAATATTTTGCCGGGGCTAATAGCTGCGGGTGTACGGAGATCTATAGAATAGCTAATAAAAATTGTATCATTAGAAAGAGTAGCCGAGTAAGAAGAAAACCAAACGGAATAATCTTCACCAAATTCGACAATTTGATATTCGCCCAATTTTTTCAAAAACAGCAAAGCACCGTTTTTCACTGCCGAAATTTCGGATTTTTCGCTGAACTTTGATTTTAAATCGAGTTTAATTTGCGAGAACGCCGTACAGCAAAGTAAAACAAAAATAATAAAAGTTGATTTCATATTAACA
>JACSRR010000188.1 GCA_014879635.1 Ignavibacteriaceae bacterium
ATTAAGATCATTAGTCAAATTAATATTGAGAAATAAAAGAGAAGAAATATTAAGAGCAGCTGAAAAAAGGTTTGTTAAACACGGACCTTTAAAGACAACTGTTGACGAAATTGCCCGTGATTTGAGGATTGCGAAGTCAACAATCTATCATTACTTTAAATCAAAAGACGAACTATTTATTACCATACTTAAAAAGCAGATAAACAATTATTTGGATGAATTAAAACACATTTTTAATAATGAAGAGTTAGATACTAAAGGTAAAATAAGAAGTTACATTGAATTAAAGATTGAATTAAGAAAAAGATACCGTCTGATTTACGGAATGATGTTGGCTACTATTACAAAAAAATTAATTGCAATTGAACCTGAATTATTAGCATCTTTAATTAGAGAAGAAGAAAAAATTATAAATCTATTTTTAAACGCACTTAATCACGATGAAATTTTAATAACCGGTAATAAACCCCTGTTTATAACCTTACACTCGTTTCTACTTGTTTTTATGAACAACTTGTTCTTTTCGACTATAACGGTTGATGAGTCAAAAATGACGGATAGAATTATAGACTTTTTTGAAAATTTTTTAGAGAATAATTAATCTTCATCTTCATCATCAATACCATCTTGAAATAGATATTTTTCGTAATTATGTTTTATTGTTTGAGCTTCAACTATAAAAAATACATCCTCTGCAATGTTTGTTGCATGGTCACCGAGTCTTTCAAGTTGTCTGCACATCACTAAATAAGCAACAGCCTCTTCAATATTATCTTGGTTTTCTTTCATAATATCAATCATGATTTTATGATTTTCAATGTTAATTTTATCAAGAATTTCATCTTTTTCAATTACTCTTTTAGCCATTGAAGCGTTGCTTTCAATAAACGAGTCAATCGCATTTTTTATCATTTCCCGCGTAATTTCAGCCATTTGAGAAAATCGCGTTCTATCAAAAAAATGAGGCTTTTTCCCTTTAATAAGATAATTTTCACAGATGTTTACTGCAATATCTCCAATTCTCTCAAGGTTTGAATTGATAGTGAGAGCAGACATTATAAGTCGAAGATCCATTGCAACGGGTTGATTTAGTGCAAATATTTTTTGACAAATCCGGTCAATTTTTATATCGTATTTATCAACTTTTGAATCCCTCTCAATTACAAATCTCGCTTTACTTGTGTCATCACTCATTACGGCATCAATACCCAATTCAACTTGTTCGTCAACAATAGAACACATTTTAATGAGACGGGTTTTTAATTTATTTAGTTGGTTTTCGTAAGGTGTTAACATCTAATTTCCGAATCTTCCGGTTACATAATCTTCAGTTTTTTTAACCGCGGGTTTAGTAAAAATCTTGGTTGTAGAATTGTATTCTACAATTTCACCGTCGTACATAAATGCTGTGAAATCACTTATTCTGCCGGCTTGCTGCATTATATGTGTAACAATAACAATGGTAAAATCGTTTTTTAACTCATAAATCAGTTGTTCAATTTTTGAAGTTGAAACCGGGTCTAATGAAGTTGTTGGTTCATCCATGAGCAAAATTTCGGGTGAGGCAGCTAATGTTCTCGCAATGCATACCCTTTGTTGTTGCCCCATAGAAAGATTTAACGCCGGTTCAGAAAGTCTATCTTTAATTTCATCCCAAATTGCAGATTTAGTAGCAGCAATCTCTACAATTTCTAATAAATCTTCCCTTTTTTTTATTCCTTTTAATCTTGGCACAAAAGCTAAATTGTCGAAAATTGACTTCGGAAATAAATTTGGCTTCTGACTCACAATTCCCACTTTCTGCCTCAGATTGTAAACATCAACATCTTTTTCGAAAATATTTTCAGAATCTATTTCTACACGCCCCTCAATTCTGCAACCGGGAATATAATCATTCATTCTGTTGATACTTCTTAGTAAAGACGTTTTACCACAACCTGAAGGACCAATAAGAGCGGTAATCTTTTTACCCCTAATTTCAAGGTTTATATTCTTTAATACAGATTTATTTCCGTAAAAAAGATTGAGGTTAGATATGTTAATTTTAATTTCTTTCAAAGATTTTTATAAGATAAACTTTTTCTGAACTTAAATCTAAATATTATTGCCGTCAAATTAAAAAACAGCGTTAATGTTATTAATACCAATGTTGATGCATATTGCACAGGCATCGTAAGAGTTGGATTAGGCGATTGCGTTGTTAGTATAAAAATATGATATGTTAAAGCCATAAATTGCTCAAACGGATTAACTAACGGTATGCAGTAATTTCCGATACAAATATCAACTAACGGGAGATGCGGAAGAAAAAAAGCACAACCTAAAAACATTATAGGTGCGGTTTCTCCTAACCCCCTTGAAATTGAAAGTATTATGCCTGTAGTTACGCCGGGTAAAGATTGTTTTATCACTACTTTTCTTATCGTTTCCCATTTTGTTGCACCCAATGACAAGGCTGCGGTTCTAAGATTCTGCGGAACTGCTTGCAATGATTGTAAAGCTGTAATTGTTATTGTTGGTAACACTAAAATTGAAAGAACCACAGACGCCCAAAGAAGAATTGGTTTACCAAATAACAATCCTGTTTGAAGTACGGTATCTAATGATCTACCTACAATTGACACTAAAAAACCTAACCCAAATAACCCAAGTACTACCGGAGGAATTCCCGCAAGATTATTTATTGCCGAGTGAAGAATTTTTCCGGTTAAAGTACCCTCTTTGTACTCACTTAAATATATTGCGGCGGCAAACCCCAAAGGTACGGTTAAGATGAGCATTAGAACAACCAAAAAGAAGGAGCCAAAAATTGCAGGACCTATCCCCCCGCCCGTCATATTGTTACTCGGTGCTAACAATAGAAAATCTAAATTTAA
>JACSRR010000424.1 GCA_014879635.1 Ignavibacteriaceae bacterium
AGATGTGTATAAGAGACAGATCTAAGGGAGTCCAAAATGACAAAAAATCAAAAACTGTTACATTGGGTTAAAGAAATGGCAGATCTCTGTCAACCGGATAATATATATTGGTGTAACGGATCTGAAAAAGAATATGACGAAATGGCCGCTCTATTGGTTGAAAGCGGTTCCTTTGTGAAACTTAATGAAGAAAAAAGACCTAACAGCTACTGGTGCGTCTCAGACCCTTCAGATGTTGCCAGAGTGGAAGATAGAACTTATATTTGCTCTAATAAGAAAGAAGATGCAGGTCCTACAAATAATTGGATGGACCCCGTTGAAATGAAAAAGATTTTAAACGGGCTTTTTGCGGGTTGTATGAAAGGAAGAACTATGTATGTTATTCCATACAGCATGGGTCCGCTCGGTTCTAAAATTGCACATATAGGTGTTGAATTAACAGACTCCCCTTATGTGGTTTGTAACATGAAAATTATGACAAGAATGGGACAAGCTGTTTTGGATATTCTCGGAGAAAACGGCGATTTTGTTCCCTGCCTCCATTCAGTGGGTAAACCGCTTGCAAAAGGCGAAAAAGATGTTCCCTGGCCCTGTAATGAAACTAAATATATTGTTCACTTTCCTGAAGATAGATCAATTTGGTCTTTCGGTAGCGGATACGGCGGAAATGCACTTCTCGGTAAAAAGTGTTTCGCTTTGAGAATTGCATCTGTAATGGCAAGAGATGAAGGATGGCTTGCAGAACACATGCTTATTGTTGGTGTTACTAATCCTGCCGGAGTTAAAAAATATTTTGCAGCTGCTTTTCCCTCGGCTTGCGGAAAAACAAATCTCGCAATGCTCACCCCTACAATTCCCGGTTGGAAACTTGAAACGGTGGGCGATGATATTGCTTGGATGAAATTTGGCGAAGACGGCAGATTATACGCTATCAATCCCGAATTCGGTTTCTTTGGTGTTGCCCCCGGTACTTCTATGGAAACTAACGCTAACGCAATGCTTTCTGCAACCAAAAATTCAATTTTCACTAATGTTGCATATACTCCTGACGGTGATATTTGGTGGGAAGGTATGACTAAAGAGAAACCCGCAAAATTAACCGATTGGCACCGTAAAGAATGGACTCCGGAATCAGGTACTCTCTCCTCTCACCCAAACTCAAGATTTACCGCTCCCGCTAGTCAATGCCCCGTTATTGACCCTGCTTGGGAAAGCCCCGAAGGTGTTCCTATTGCGGCAATTTTGTTCGGAGGAAGAAGAGCTTCTTATGTTCCGCTTGTTGTTGAAGCTTTTGATTGGAATCACGGTGTTTTCCTTGGTGCTACTTGTTCCTCCGAAATGACTGCAGCAGCAGTTGGCGGGCAAGGTCAAGTTAGAAGAGATCCTTTTGCTATGCTTCCTTTCTGCGGTTATAATATGGGTGATTATTTTAATCACTGGATTCAAATCGGCAAGAATCACGATAATTCTAAATTGCCTAAAGTCTTTTTTGTTAATTGGTTCAGAAAAGATGAAAACGGGAAGTTTATTTGGCCCGGTTTTGGCGATAATATAAGAGTTATCGAGTGGGCTTTTAACAGAATTGACGGTGCCGATACTTATATTGAAACTCCTAAAGGACTAATTCCAAAGCCCGGTACATTAAATATTGATGGGCTTGATATCACCGATGAAAGATTGGCTAAATTGTTTGAGATCCATAAAGACCTCGGAATACAAGAAGCCGAAAACATCAGAGAATATTTCAAAACTTTTGGTGAACATTTACCCTCCGAACTAATGGAGCAGGTAGATAAAAAAGAAGCCGCTTTCAAGAATATGTAATTTATTTGAATTAGAAGGGCTGCTAAATTAGCAGCCCTTTTTCTTTTTATTTCATACATCAATATTAAGAGGATTTTTATGACACCACTTTTTAAAAAGCTCAATTACAAAGGGCAGAAGTTTATTAGAATATTTAATAAACCCGAAAGTTTTGATTCAGAATTAAAAGGATTAGAAGGGTTGTGTGAAATTCACGAAACTTCAATTCTTAAAAGCTATCCATATATTTTGGCGTTCTGTGAGAATAAAACGCAGTTTCTTGCACTTTATGAAGAATGCATAAATTTAACCGAAGAGCCGGATGGCTTATTATGGTTCGCTTATCCTAAAAAATCTTCTAAAAAATATAAATCTGACTTAACGAGAGATGAAGGCTGGGAAATTATGGGTGAGCGTGGGTTTGAACCTGTAAGACAAATTGCTATTGACGATGACTGGTCATCCCTCAGATTTAGAAAAATCGAAAATATTAAAATATTTAAGCGTTCTGAAGATTTTGCTATGAGTGCAGAAGGTAAAAAAAGAGCTGCCGGAAAAAATAAGGGGCAGGATTAACTGCCCCTAATAATCTAATTCTCGTCTCTTAACTGATATATATATTCGTAATCAAGCGAGTTAATCTGTAATTCAACCTCTTCTTCATCTATATTTGCGAGAAGAGTTAAATGATTTTTAGTTGAATCTACATTTAATATTTTACCGAACAATGTGCACGAATGCTCATCTTCAGGGTCAAAATCTACTTCAAATTTAACTGCACCTCTAAATGAAAGATACACTTCAACTTCACTATCAACAAATTCTTCAAGCATGGCTTTATTACTTTTAGCAACATTTCCCAGTTCTGAATCGGGGAAAGCTGCGCTTAATCCGAGAACAAAATTCACTTCATTATCTGTATCAAATAGTAGTCCGTTAACAAACTCTGCTGTTAAAAATTCACCGTTTGAAAATTCAATTTCCATTTTTTTCCTTTGTATAAATCTTTTTTAAAAAAAAAAAA
>JACSRR010000200.1 GCA_014879635.1 Ignavibacteriaceae bacterium
AGGAGGGACTCGAACCCCCAACCTGCGGTTTTGGAGACCGCTGCTCTACCAATTGAGCCACTGACGTATCTCTTATGATTAAAACTATTTTATTTTCTATTGAGCTGACGACCGGGATTGAACCGGTGACCTCATCCTTACCAAGGATGTGCTCTACCAACTGAGCTACGTCAGCTTTATAGATAAAAAAATGAAAGCAACTTTCATTGCTTCCATTAAAAATTTTGAGTCTCTGAGCGGGAGACGAGACTCGAACTCGCGACCAACAGCTTGGAAGGCTGTGACTCTACCACTGAGTTACTCCCGCTTCTTTTCTGAGTGGGTGGCGAGGGATTCGAACCCCCAAAGGCGTAAGCCAACGGATTTACAGTCCGCCCCGACTCTCCAACTTCGGCGTCCACCCATTTAAAGTTTTTGAGAAACGAAAATTAATACAATCTCTTTTATTTTCCAAATTAATTTTTTATCATTTTTCTTTTTTTTTATTTTTTCTCCCTTTCTTCCTCTCTATTTTTCTACTTTTTTATCTGTAAAATGATTGTCTTTTTAGTTTGAAGTTCTATTTATTTTTAATAGAATCTACAGGGAGATACTTTACTTTCCGTTGTTTCTCTCTGAAATAAAATTTTTTTGGCAACTGCAAAGATACAGCACTATCCTTTAATTATCTATACCACAAAAAAAAAGAGAGGCACCTTTCGGCAACCTCTCCACATAGAGCGCGGTTTCAAATTGCTTTTACTTAACTACCATCATTTTTTTGGAAAGTCTAACCTTTGAAGTTGACATTTCATAAACATAAATGCCCGAGGCTATTTCACCCGGTTTCCATTTAATATTGTATGTTCCTGCCTCAAGTTCTCCTTCAAAGATAATAGCTATCATTCTACCGGTTATATCGTAAACCCTAATAACTATATAGTCTCTTTCGGGTAATGTAAACGAAATTGTTGTTTGGTTTTCGACGCCGGATAATGAACCCGAAAACGGATTTGGGAAATTTTGACTCAAAGTATATTCAGAGGGAGTATTTATGGAATTCTCTATTTCTTCCTCAATTCCTGTAGGGTCACCCCCTGAGAAGCTTGTAAATACCGTTAATACACCATACCTAAGGCTGATTCTAATTATTTCTTGCTTAAGTTCAATTGCCTGCGGGCTGTTAGGGTTTAGGGTATAGTAATATGCGGTTAGATCTTCAATTTTACTTTTAGCCCAAACCTTCGTTAAAAATTGATAATCAGTTACCGTTGTATCATTTAACGGGAGTTCAAACTCATAACTTACAGGTAAACCGTACCTGTTGCCTGTTAATACTACCGAAGATATGGTGCCTTGGTCATATCTTCCGGCAATTAAAAGTTGTTGACCCAGATAAACATTAGGAAGATTACCCGGATAGACTTCGTATATTCCGTTTGAAGTAAACTGCGCTACAGTATTAATTATTACAGGGTTCTGAACTTTTAAGTAAAATTTTGTAATGCTTTCTTCAAGATTTTCACTTCCTACAAATGAAGCGAAACCACCGTTTGCATTTGCAGTTTGTGAAAGTACTTGAACATTAACATCAGTGCCTACTCCAAAATTAAATAAACTTAGATTTGCATTCACTCCCGAAATCAAGTTGTTAATGTGTGTAACTAAACTATTTGTCGCAGTTATTCCTGAAGTAGCTTGCCCATCGGTCATAAAAATTATAATATTTGCCGTTGAATCATTTGAACCAAAAAACTGCGGAATAGCCGTTGAAAATGCCCCGCTTATATTTGTTAAACCCGAGGCAGTTAAACCGTTAATATATTGCGAGGCTGAGTTTATGTTTTGTTGTGTAGCTTCAACTAAAGTTGTTCTAAACGACCTGATATCACCTGCAAAATCGACTATGTTAAAATAGTCACCGGGATTTAATCTTTCAACTATAAATTGTGCGGCGCTTTTTGCCTGTTGCATTTTATACCCGTACATACTCCCGCTTCTATCTATAATAAATGTGAATTTTTTTGGCAATATTTGTGATGAATCAATCTCCGGCTCAACAACAAAAAGGAAGTAGCCTCCATTTATACTATCTGCAATAGACGCAGAATCTTGCAAAAATGTAGAGTATCCGGAAAGCCCTAACTGCTGCAATGAAAGGCTATAGCTTATCGCAATATTTTTATTGAGAATTATATTCTCTCCGGCTAATAAGACTGTTCCTGTATTGCCGGTGTTTGTAATTTGGGCTTCCGGATGACTCGTACATTGAAGCGAGATGATTTCTCTCTGGGATGCTAATGAAAAATTAAAATTTAATGCTGATACTTGTTGATTTTGTATAAGAGTATAATTTAATGGGAAGAAATAATTTACTATTCCAAATTCATAATGTAAGAGTTCAACATAAGTAAACTCTACCTCAAGCATATCTTCCGGCTGTAAAGTATCGGGTATTTCAAAATAGACCGGAGTATTGCCTAAATAATTCTTCAAATCTATATTAATATTACCCCCTCCGCCGGGTAAAGTGGTATCTTGCGGTGTGGGAGAAAAAACAGCAGTGTTCCAAGTGCCTTGATTAACTCTCCATCTTAATTTTGTTGCACTACCTGATTGACTTAAAGGGAAAGCATATTTTCCGTTTACGGGTGCAGTAAATTGATTCTCAAAAGTTGATAGAACCATTGTTTCGGCAACTTGTCCGTTCACATTCGTAAATATGCTTACACCGTTTAGTTTAAGCACTTTTTTAATGCTTGCATCAACAACTACTATTCCGTTTCCGTTTAATAGACTTGTTAGTGCTAACATAAGCACCGGAATAAATAGTAAATATTTTTTCATTTTACAACTCCTTTTTTTAACTTAGAGGAACCGGTAATGTTCAGTTTTTTTAGACCCGGTCCGTTTTTAAAGTCATAAGCTTATATCTATATTTCAAAAAGTGTGCCAAAACAAAAAGTATTTACGCTTTTTTTCAATTCCTTTGTTTTTGATATGAAAGAATGGTTTTTTTTGGAAGAATCTCAATTTTAGAGGGAGGAGGATTTGTGAATTTGCTTAAATTTGTGCAAATTTTTCACATGGATGTGCATATTTTACATATTTATTTGAGATAGTCATTTATCCAAGAGTTTACCCTCTCTCTAAATGGTTCTTTTAAGGGTATGCCTGAGTTTGGAGGATTATTAATAAATGAAGGATCGCCCTGTTCAGAAAATTTTTGTATGCCTGCTTTATTAGCCCAATAGTATAAACCCCAATATTCTAATCCCCACTCAAATGAATATATGTTGTGTTCATAATCTATGTAATGCAAGATTCCGTTATTATCTGCTACGAAATTTGGGGGAAAATAGTCAATGTTAATTCCGGCTTTTTTGGCTAATTTGTACATCTCACAAAGTTGTGAAATAAACGGTTCAATATCCGGCGAAAAAATTATCAGCTCCATACCGTTTAAACCATCAATATATTCTTTAACTAAACAGCCTTTTTCTTCATCGGTAAAAAGCAGTTTAGGAATTTTTATTCCTGTTTTTTCAAGTATAAAATATGATTTTCTCTCAAGCGAAATTTTATTCTCGCTGAAGTTGTAGTAGCCAACCTGTTCGTTGTGCATCTTCTTAAAAACAAATAACTCTCTGCCTAGAGAAGCCTTGTAAGAATAACCGGATTTTCCTTTTCCTAAAAACCCCTCAATTGTTAACTTAAAATCTCCGGCAGATACTTCATCACCGGATTTTAAGAATTTCATTTTTTAGCGTAAACCATTTTCAAACTAATTGCAAATTGTACGGCAGGTTCTAATTTTTCTTCTTCGATAATCTCGTCAAACCCTGAGTGATTCAAACCTTGAAAATAAAAACTGACTACCGGCTGTTGATAAACAATATTTGAGTTACTTTTTCTCCCAAAATCAACATCCTGAGTTACCGCAGCTTCGTATTTCACATACAAATCAGACGGTGAAAAACTTTTGAATTCTAAATCAAAAAGCCTCTGAGCAACAAAACCGGTTAAATTATTTAGAGTTATTATTTTACCGGCTTTTTTCTGAAGAATCGAAGACGCTTTATCTATCAAAAAATCTTCTATTTCCGGAATATTTTCTACCACATATTCAACTTTTGCAACATCGAAAACACCTGAGTTTGATGCAGCTTCAATTATTTTGTTCATTTCATCATGATCTTTTGCAATCACTATGACATTTCTTTTTAATTCAAAGCCTTTTAGAACTTCTATGTAATCACTCCCCTCTTTTTGGAGACCGTAAACCCTGTTATGACCCACATAATCTACAAAAAATTGAATACCCTGGTTTACTTTTCTAAAGTTTGAGGAAAGCTTATCAATTGTTTCATCAGATTGTTTTTTAGAATTTTCTAATGTTTTATCGAACGATGTGATAGCGAAAGTAATTTTGAGGTAATCCGCTTTTTTTACATATAAAACATTTGCAGTTACTACGAACTGAGAATCATTTTGCGATGCAACAATATATTTGTTTACCCCGTCTCTCTTAGTACTTGAGCCGTAAACTGCATTGCCTGCTGCTTGAGCATAGATTATTTGCGTTGATAATAATAATACAAAAGTTGCTATTGTAGATTTCATAAATCCTTTTAAAGTTTAAATTGTAAGTTGTAAAGTTTATTGTAAAGACTTGTTTTATCCTCAAGAAGTTGGTCGTGTTTCCCCTCTTGAACAATCTTGCCATTTTCGATAACAATAATTTTATCCGCATTTCTAACGGTGCTAAGGCGATGTGCAATAACAAACACAGTTCTGCTTTTCATCAGCCTGTCTAATGCTTCCTGAACCAATTTTTCTGATTCATTGTCAAGTGCAGATGTAGCCTCATCAAATATTAAGATATCGGGATTACGGTATAATGCTCTTGCAATTGAAAGCCTCTGCCGTTGCCCGCCCGAAAGTTTCACTCCCCTTTCGCCAATATTCTGGTCATAACCGTTGGGTAATTCCGAAATAAACGAATGTGCATTTGCAATTTTTGCCACTTCAATTAACCTTTCCCTGTCAACATTTTCTAAACCGTAAGTGATATTGTTGGCAATGGTATCGTTAAAAAGGAAAGTTTCTTGAGTCACTATACCTATTTTTGAACGGAGCTCTTTCAAATGAAAATCTTTAATATTCACACCGTCTATTAATATAGCGCCATCGGTTGGGTCATAAAAACGGGGTATCAAATCAACCAAAGTTGTTTTTCCTCCGCCGGAGGGACCCACAATTGCAATAACTTCTCCTTTTTTTACATCAAAAGTAATATTCTCAAGAATTCTCTCGTCTGAATCATCGTAATAAAAAGTCAAATTCCGGAATTTAATATCCGAATTTAGTCCGCTAATTTTAACCGGATTTGGCGGGTCAGAAATCAAAGGAGGCGTATCTATAACTTCAAAAATTCTATCTGCGGCGGCAGAAGATTCTTGAATCCTGTTGTTAACACTGCTAAGTTCTTTAACCGGAGGCATTAATTGAAATATTGCAAACATAAAACCGAGAAATTGACTGGCTCTTATACTTTCGTTTTCAAGAACTAAAACACCACCCGAATAAATTATCACAACTCCTATTAGAACGCTTAAAATTTCAGTAACAGGTGAAGACACATTTCTAACCCTGGTTATTTTAAGCATTAAACGGAAAAAATTTGCAGATTCATTCCCAAATTTTTTGTTTTCGGCATCTTCCATTGAAAATGCTTTCACAATTTTAACTCCGGATACAGTTTCTTGGATGATACTTGTTATATCCGCCATTTTTTCCTGGATTTTGGTGCTGTATTTTCTAAGTTTAAGACCTATCCAGGAGATTATTGTTAAAGAAAAAGGGAGAACAATTAACGAAAGTAATGTTAATTTCCAGCTGATACTAAGTGCAATCCCCAGAAAAACAATAATAGTTAGTGGCTCTCTGATGAGATTTAAAAAGGTAGCCGAAACGCTGTTTTGAACCGCCACAACATCGTTCACAATTACCGAAATTAAATTTCCCGTTCTCTCTTTCTTAAAAAAGCTGAGCGGAAGTGTGTGAAGATGTTTGTATGCATTATCTCTTAAATCTCTAACCAATCCTTGTTCAACATATATTAAAAAATATGCCTGCAGATATCCCGCTATATTCTTAAATAAAAAAGCAGTGAAAATAATGATACAGATTTTAAGTAGTGCATCTAATTTAGACCCTGAAAATACGAACGAGTTAAAAGCGTTTGAAATTGAATCTTTAATTGAAACAATAATTTCAGGAAGAAAACTTGAGCCTTTAGAGACAGCAGTCTGTTGTACTTCTTGTACTCCTTGATTAAACAGAGTATCTAACAAAGGAATGGATAGATAAACCGATACACCGTTCAGGATGGCAAAAATCAAAGTAAAAAATATCGATAAAGCCAAATACTTCCAATACTTCAGAGAGTATTTTAATAGTCTAACATAAGTTTTCAAATTACAATATTCAATTTTGTGATTGGAATTGACCTTAAACCTGCTCCAAATGCTTCTTCTATTTTACCAATTTCTTCACCCGTTTCTAAATTAATAATTTGGATAAAACTACCGGTGCTGCTTTTGTTTTCAACAAATAACATTCCTTCAAAAATTCTGAAGTGTTTAGAATCTGCACCGCTAATTCTGGCTATATAATCGCCCTTTAAAACCGAATAAATATATATTGTATTTCTTGTAAAAGATTCAGCAGTTGCCGGCTTATCATCTTCTTCAACTGTTAAAAAGACAACGGTTGAATCGTTACTTGACCACTCAACTTGTTTAATTTTCTCATTACCGGCTAAAATTTCTCTTTTCTGTCTTCCCGTAACATCAATAAAATAATATTTGAAAGGCATTTTCCCCTCAATTAAAATTGAAAATAAACCTCCTGATGATGTTGTGTACAATGTTGTTTTAGGAAACTGAGGATATGGATTTTTACCTAAAACAAAATCTTGCGAATTTGTTGAAACAGGTTTACCTCGTTCAAACAGAGTTTCATACTGACTAATTACCAATGATTGTGGCTGCTGTTTATTATAAATTAATCTGAATGTTTGATTGTCTAACCATTCTAAATAGACTTGAAGACAGCTTTCTATGGTAAATGCTTCTACGGCATCTGACCCTGCAGAATCTATAAAATAAAGTACGGCATTTTTAATTTCAGGGAATTCTTTTTTAAGGTTAACACTTTGTGCTGTTAAAAAGTATGATTTACTGCCGGAAGGAGATGTTGAAAGCTCTAATACTTCACTTTTTTCATCTTGCCAAAAAACAGTTTTCTCTTTACTTTTTACATCATACTTCATAATTGACGCCCTTTTATCCGTCTTACCGACAAAATAAATTGAGCTATCTATTTCAACCGTTTCAACCGGCTTTTCTTCTGGGGAACAACCCGTCAATATGAAAACCAGAGTTAAAGTTACTACTAACGCAAGCCTGTTATAATCCATACAAACTCCATAATTTTCTGAACAAAACTAAAAAAGTATCCCCATAAAGGAGAATAAATAAAAAGTATCAATATGAGTGTGCCGTATAATCCTAAGTTTATGTACTTTGCCGTAAACTCGTTAGGGAACAAATCAAATAATATAAATGCTCCGTCAAGAGGCGGAATAGGCAATAAATTAAATAGAAACAAAAATACATTTATAAAAACACCGTAACTCAGGGCTTGAAAAAGATAATCGGAAAAAGATGAAGCTTCAATTGAACCGGTGTGTACAATAATTGATAAAATTAGGGCTAAAAAAAAAGCTAAAACAATATTTGAGACAGGACCTGCAGCAGCAACTATTGCATGATCCTTATAAGGATCTTTAAACGAACTTCTATCAACCGGTACCGGCTTAGCCCAACCAATTAAAGCCATTCCCGAAAAAAATGAAATAAACGGCATTAATATGGTGCCAAATAAATCTATATGCTTAATGGGATTAAAAGTGAGTCGCCCCTGATTTTTAGCTGTATTATCACCAAGTTTATGAGCACTGTAAGCGTGTGCAAATTCATGAACGGTAGCCGCTAGAATAAAGAAAAGTAAAAATATAAAAAAGCGAAAAAGTTTAGGGTCAACTTCAATTTGTAAAAACATTTAACCTCTGGGATGAAAATCTTTGTGCATTTGTTTAACATAAGATCTATCAACATGCGTGTAAATTTGTGTTACTGAAATATCGGTATGCCCCAGCATTTCTTGAACTGCCCTTAAATTTGCACCACCCTCAACAAGATGAGTAGCAAATGAATGTCTGAAAATATGAGGATAAACTCTTTTTTCTAAACCTGCGTTAGCTGCACATTCTTGAATAATTTTCCAAACCCCCATTCTTGAAAAAGCAGCTCCCCTTTTATTGATAAAAACGGAATTACCGGAAACAAAATTCTTTACATAAATTGCTCTATATTCTGCAATATATCTTTTTAACCAAAAAATGGCACTACTTCCTATAGGTACAATCCTTTCTTTAGAACCTTTCCCAAAAACCCTAATAGCTTCTTCTTCTAAATATAAATCATTAATTTTTAAACCCGTTAATTCGCTCACTCTAAGACCACAAGCGTAAAGAACTTCAATTATTGCCCTGTCTCTTACACCTGCCGGGTGTTTAACATCAATCTTATCGAGAATTTGATCTATCTCATTTATACTTAAAACCTCCGGAAGTTTTTTCCCGAGTTTTGGAGTGTCTATCATTTGTAAAGGATTGGAAAGACAATAATCATTCTCGCATAAATAATTGTAAAAACCTTTTAACGAAGAATGGTATCTTGCAGCTGTACGGTCAACCATATTCAAAACAGATAGAGCTTTAAAGAAATCTGATACCAAATCTGCCGTAACTGCGTTAAAATCTTTTATCCCTCTATCTTCTAAAAACGAGATAAAAATAGAAATATCTGACCGGTAAGAAACTATTGAATTTTCTGCAAGACTTTTGACGAACCTCAGTGAATTCAAATATTCATTAAGAAATATTTCGAAATTTGAAGCACCATCACTCAATTTTTTCTTCTAACCTGTCTTGTTGCGGATACCTTATTCTTCTGTGGTAATGCCCTGATAAATAATCGATAAACGCTCTTTGAATCAACTCTAATTCTTGCAATGTTACAGGAGCTTCATTTAATTGATTATCCTCAAGCTTTGAGGCAACCAACATTCTTACAAAGGCATCAAGTTTTTCGGGTGTGGGCTCATCTAATGTTCTGGAGGCAGATTCGCATGTATCGGCAAGCATTAATATTGCTGTTTCTTTTGAAAACGGTTTGGGTCCTTTATATCTATAATCATCTTCATTCACATTTTCTTTGCCGTATTTTGCAACCGCTTTATCGTAGAAAAACTTAATTACCGTTGTACCATGGTGTGTAGGAATAAAATCAATTATTTCCTGAGGAATATTTTTGTCCTTAGCCTCTTGTATTCCTCTTGCAACATGCTCCAATATTATTTTAACGCTATCTTCGGGTCTAAGCTCATCATGCAAATTTTTGTTTGATAGCTGGTTTTCTACAAAATAATAAGGGGAAAGTGCTTTACCGATATCGTGATATAGTGCCCCTACTTTAATTAATAATCTGTTTGCACCAATTCGTTCGGCAGCAGCTTCAGATAGATTTCCTACCATCATTGAATGAGTAAAGGTGCCCGGTGCATGCTTCCTTAATTCAATTAAAACAGGATTGTCATTATCAGCAAGTTCAAGAAGTGTTAAGTCGGTTGTAATTTTGAAAAATCTTTCGAAAAAGATCAATAATCCGTATGTGAAAACGGGACTAACAATTGAGCTTATCCCTGCAAAGACAACTTCCGAACCAATTGATGACCAAGTTCCAAGCTTTTCGAATTGAAAGAAAACTATTGATACCGCATAGGCACAAAAAATATATAATGCAGATTTAAATATTTGAGTCCGTTTTTTAATATCTCTTACGGTATAAACCGAAATTGTACCCGCAATCAAGTTTGCCACGGCAAAATTATAATCATTTCCTCTCAAAGCCGCCGTAATTAAACAGATTATAGCAGTGCTGTAAAATCCGATTCTTGAGTCAAAAATTATTGACAGTAACATTGAAGCACAAGGAATGATTACTAAAAGATACGCCCCCTCGCCTAAATCAAGCCTGTTTACCCAAAAAACGATATAAGACATCCAAACAACTAAAATTGAGAAGATGATTATTCTGAAATTATCTTCGTAAATCTGCTTTCTAAAATTACTTATAAAAATACCGAGCAATAACAAAAGTGCACAGATATGCAGAAATTTTCCGACAATTTGCTTAAATATTTCAGCTAAGGTAATTTGTTCGGCGCGGGCTTTATGGTAAGAATCAATTTTCGATTTTATTTCGGGTGTAATTCTCTCATGCCTTGAAACTATTCTCTCGTTTGCCGAAACAATACCCATTGTAACAGGTACTCTTCTGATAGCGGAGGCAATATCCTCTTCAGTTAATGATTGGCTGTAAATTATATCCGGAAATAGAAAGTGTTTAGCGTATTCTTTAATTGCGTGTGTATCAACATCGGCTTTAACTTTGAAAATATTACCGCTTATTCTCTCAATAGCAGTTGATCTATCAAAGAAAGTAAATTTTGATACATGTTCTTGAAAGCTTCCCTTTCTAACTCCTATTGAATCTCTCTCAATTTGCTTGTATTCAAGGTCTAACAGACCTTTTGAATAAATTAAAGCAATATTTTCGGCTATCAACTCGATAAGATAACCAAATTGACCTCTGTTGTTGTCAAATTGTTGTAGATCAGATTTTCTTAAGTTGTTAAAATACTTAAAAGAAGTTGATGAGAGAAAAACGGGGAGTCTTTCATAATTTTCGTCGGTTATATTCAATGAATCAATTAAACTAATTAAATAAGCGGTGTATTTATTTAATGAATCGATACTGATAAGAGCATAATTTTCATCTCTTAAAAAAACGGGATAAACTTTAATTCTTGCGGCATCAATTTCTTTAGCTAGTAAATTCTCATTTTTTGCTATGTCAAATGTGATTTCGGCTATTAAATCATCTTCAAGCCAAATACTTCCCACAACTGCTTCGGTATCAATAATTTGAGCCTTCGGAAACATCAAAGTTATCAATATTGAAGTAATTATCAATATAAGTATTTTAACTTTAAAGCTATTTCTAAGCCGGGCAGAGTTCATTGCATCTATTTTTTTTGATAATATATTTTTTCGAGAAAATCACCTACACCGTCTTCATTATTAGATTTTTCCATAATAATGTCAGAGTGAAATTTAATTTCTGAAACGGCATTTGCCAAAGATACTTTAATTGCTTCGGTTTTAAATAAATCGAGGTCATTATACCAATCGCCAACAACGGCAGTTTCTTGAATTTTTACACCTAATTTCTTACCTAACCGCTTTAATCCCGTAGCTTTAGTGTTACCTGAATTTCTTACCTCCATGATGTAAATATTTTCATTCGAGTTTGATTTTGAAATTCCGCATCTCAAACCAAAAGCATAAGGAAATGAGAGTCTGTCTCTAATATCGTTAAGTTTATCTTTTTTCTCGCTAACAAAAAGAGCCTCAAGTGAACTATGAAGGTATGGGGTATAACTTTTAACTTCGTCGTATTTAGCACCAAATTTATCGATAATATCTTGAATAACCGAATTATCTTCTGTAAATTTAATTGAGTCTTCACAGCATAATGCCATCCTGACCAAATTTTTGTTAGACATTGTTAGACACTTCAGAACATGCGCCTTTGAAAGATAAGAGGAAAATAAAATTTCTCCTTTCGGATACGATTTAATCAACGCTCCGTCAAGCGAAATCAAATAATTATCTAACATAAGTTCGGAAGCATAATCCATAAAAGCTGAGTGGAGCCTTCCGCTTGCAAATGTAAATTTAACCCCTTTATCCCGAAGTTTTTTTACAAACTCCAAACTTTTCATGCCGATATTGCCGGTTTCATCTAACAATGTACCGTCTAAATCAAGCACCACTAATTTTATTTTACTTAAATCTTTTTCCATTCCACTAATCATTTTTTATTAAAAAAGTATGTAATTAAAAAAGTTGCAACTGTTGCAACAGCCAAATATATTAATGATTCTCCGGTATTTCCTAAAATCAAAGAACCTATACCGAATAACATTGAATATACCAAAAAAACTCCCGATATCCAACAAATAATCATGTTGACAACAATCATATCCGATTTAATTTCAGGCGAAGCTAAAGCAATTGGTCCCCAAAACTTTGCAGGTGGTTGAATTTTCCGGTAAAAATTTGTTAGAACCGTAGGTAATTCAGGTGTTGTTAAATAAGTAACCGTAATCCAAACTATAGCATTTATTCCCGTTAGATAGAATAAACTTTCAGGAAATGCAATATCATAAAACTTAATAAAAGGATATATCACAAAAGGAGTTATCATTGCTGAAATTTCAGACCAAACATTTATCCGCCACCAAAACCACCTCAATATTAACACTAATCCTAATCCGGCACCGCACTCAATTATGAATGCCCAAGCACCCGAAATTTGATTTATAAAGAGTGTAGCAAATATGGAAACTAACATTATAAGGACGGTTGTAACTCTTGAAGCAAAAATAAATCCCTTTTCACCTGTACTTTTCTCAATAAATCGTTTATACAAATCATTCATTAAGTAAGAAGCACCCCAATTGAGTTGAGTAGCTATTGTACTCATATATGCCGCAAAAAACGCTGCTATCAGTAAGCCTTTTAAACCGACCGGAAGAAAATCATTAATTGCGTAAATATAACCCATCTTTGCTGTATCTTCTGTTAAATCCGGATAAAGCACAACCGTACACATTGCAACAATAATCCAGGGCCAAGGCCTGAGTGCATAATGAGCTACTTGAAAAAAGAGTGTAGCGTAAATAGAATCCTTTTCCGATTTAGCCGAAAGCATTCTTTGTGCTATATATCCGCCGCCGCCCGGTTCAGCACCGGGATACCATGAAGCCCACCACTGAATACCGATATAAGCAAAAAATGCGGGTATCGAAAGCGAAAATGTTTTAATAAAACCTTGCGGGTCTTCACCAATTGACGGGAAAAAGCTAAAAAACCCGGGCGGAAGTTTTTCTTTAAGCCCTGCTACTCCGCCAACTTCGGGAGCATTCAAAACAATAATTGCCAAAATAATGCAACTACCCATCGCTAAAATAAATTGGAAAGCGTCAGTTACTACTACTCCCCACAATCCTGAAATTGCCGAGTAAGCAGCCACTAAAGCCATACAACCAAAAACATACCACATAACCGTTTCAGCAGGAACTCCGAATATTCCGTGCAATACAGCAATCATAGCACTATTTACCCAACCTATGATTATCACATTCATAAACAAACCGAGGTAAACAGCTTTGAATCCCCTCAAAAATCCCGCAGTTTTGCCGCCGTATCTGAGCTCAATAAATTCTACTTCTGTTAAAACACCCGACCTTCTCCAAAGCTTTGCAAAAAAGAATACGGTAAGAATCCCGCCAAAGGCAAAATTCCACCAAATCCAATTTCCTGCTATTCCGTTCTTATAAACTAATTCGGTAACGGCAAGCGGAGTATCTGCTGCAAAAGTAGTTGCAACCATAGAAACACCGGCTAAGTACCATGGTAAACTCCTGCCCGAAAGAAAAAACTCTTCTCTGTTTTGAGAAGCTCTTTTTCTGTAGTACAGCGCAATACCGATACTAATAGCAAAATAAAGCGCAAGTATAATAATGTCAACAAGTGCCAAATATACCTCTAATCAGTTTCCTTTTTTTCGTTATTCAATCGTGATAAAATAAACCCTGTTAACATTGTAACCGTTACGCCGGTTAAGGTGAACCAAGTCCAAGCGGTTAATTTTAACGAAATTACTGCAACCATCAAAAATATGCCGGCAAAAAAACCTGCAAGTGCATCTTCTTGACGGGCTTTAGAAACAAATTTTCCTAATAAAAATGTACCGAGTAGCCCCCCGTAAGTAAACGAGGCTATACTTAACGCAATTTCTACAACTGCCTTATGTGTATTCATAAAGAAAAATGCCGAAAAAACTAAAAGCACAGCCCACATTACCGTAAAAAACTTTGTTAATTTAAATATAACATCTTCGGTGAACTTTTTTTGTGAGTAAGGTATCATTATATCCAAAATAAGCGACGATGTTAGCGAACTCACCGAGCCGGCAATTGTTGACATAGCCGCGGCAAGAAGCCCCGCAATTATTATTCCTTTAGCACCGGAAGGTAAATAATGGATTATGTAGAACGGAAAAACTTCATCCGGTTTACCAAATTGTTTACCTTCAAAAACTACATAAAGTAATGCACCAATCATTAAAAACAGGAGAAATTGGAAAATTACAATAACACCGCTAAGAATCAAACTTTTTTGACCCGCTTTTAAATCACCTGTTGCAAGCACCCTCTGAATTATCAATTGGTCAATACCATGAGAAGCCATAGATAAAAAAGTACCGCCGATAATTCCCCCTAAAAAAGTATAGGGCTGAGTTATAAATCCTTCAAACCCTCCTTCAAACCCCCAGTTAAAATATTGTAATTTACCGGCTTTGGCAGCTTTTGCAAACAATACGCCTGCTCCCTCATCATAACCGGAAATAATAAAAAAGAGAGCTAAAAAGGCACCGCCCAAATAAATAAACATTTGGAGAGTATCAACCCAGATTACTCCTCTAATTCCTCCCGTATAAGTATAAAGAAGAGAAACTAAAGCTACCAACATTATTGCGTAATGATAATCAATGCCTAAAATCAATTTAACGGGTATAGCCGTTGCAAACAACCTTACTCCGTCTGCTGCTAACCTTGTAAATATAAAAACCGAACCGGCAGCAGTTCTCATTTTTTTACCGAACCGTCTTTCTAAAAATGAGTAAGCAGTTGATAACTCACCTTTGAAGTATTCGGGTAAAAGGAGACGGGTAACGATAATTCTGCCTATTAAATAACCGATTGTAATCTGTATAAAACCAAGGTTTGTTAAGTAGGCTAAGCCGGGAATTGAAATAAATGTTAAAGTGCTGGTTTCTGCGGCAATAATTGAAAACGCCGAGACTGTGAAGTGAACTTTCTTTTTACCTAAAAAATAATCTTTAGATTTCTCTTGTTTACCCCCTGATATTATACCCCATACGGCAACTATTAATAAATAGATGCCTATAATAAGATAGTCTATCAATTCAAGAGACAATGTGAACCAAATATTAGTGGTTTAATTCTTCAAGCGCTATTTCAATAGAATCGCTAATCTTTAATACCTGTCTCTTATACACATCT
>JACSRR010000466.1 GCA_014879635.1 Ignavibacteriaceae bacterium
CGTCGGCAGCGTCAGATGTGTATAAGAGACAGATTTAGAAAATATACCAATTTTTACTCTCTCTTCCGGGATGTTAGAGCATAAGGGAATACAATTCTTCCCGTTCCCTCTTAAACAGGTAAAAGTAAAATTTGAGAGAAGCAGCAAGGTTGAAGAAATAGAAAACTTCTCTAAACTCAAAGAAAGGCGCGGGCTTAAACATATTGACGCAAGGTCGTTAAACTACTTTATAAACGGTGATTTTAGCGGTTTTATTAAAGCAACCGAAGATTTAATAGAATCTAAACAGAGTGCCGGGCTTATCGAAATTTTAAGAACTAATACAAAGATTAGCAGGGTTACTTCTGCTGCCGAAGAAGGAAAACTTTTTACTCATAAGTATCACTATGCAGCCGAAGGTACAGGATTTTTTATTCTTATTAAGATAGTTAATCAAAAATTGTTTGAAGAGTTTGATTGTGAAGGCATCTTGTTAGATGTATTTAATACGGGGTACGGCAAAAAGAAGTCGGCAGGAGCCGGTAATTTTGAAGTTACCGGAATGCTTCAAGATTTTAACGAAATAAAACAACCCGAAACAAGTACCGGCTTTATGACTTTAAGTAACTATTTACCATCGGTTGAAGACGAGATTACAAACCCCGTTTACACCTACTTTGTTAAATACGGCAAATTAGGCGAATATTTTTCACAATCAGAAAAACCTTTCAAAAAACCATTGATTTTATTTGAACCGGGTAGCTGTTTCGATACAAATAAACAGAGTAATTTATTTGGCAGATGTACCCGTAAAGGAGAAATCATCCCCTATAAGCCTGCCGTAATTCAATACGGTTATGCATTTTCAATTAACTATAAACATTGAGTATAACATGAAAGTAATGATTTGTTTAACCTCGGCACAAACAATGGCTAACATAATACCGATTAAACATTTTAATCCTGATACCGTTGCGATAATTAAAACTCCTGAATACGAAAACGCTGCGGTAAACTTGGCGAAATTCTGCAAGAAAAAGTCGATTTACTTTTATGAAGCCGATCCTGTAGGTGCTTATGACATCGAACAATTAAAAAGTGCCGTGAAAGGTATTTTAGAAAGGTATGCAAACGCCGAAATAATATTAAATATTACGGGAGGCACTAAGTTGATGGCAATTGCTGCTTTTCAATCAGTTTTTGCTTCTGTTGATGTAGTTTATTGTAATACTGACGGCGGTAAAATAATCTATCTTTCACCGGAATATAAAGAAGTTGAAATAAAAGCAGACCTTTCTATTTCTGATTACCTTGAATCTTTTGGCTACAAAATTTTAAGCACCGAATCCATTGAAAGAATCGAAAACTTTTCATCCTTTTATGATTGGATTCTGGCGGGAAATTACGGCGTTTTTATCAAGGGGGTTGAATTTTTTAGAAAAAAAATTAGTGATAGTCATCCTAAGTGGTCTGTTAGTAACGGCGGCTTAAGATTGACGAAAGAATTCGACAAATATTATCTTGAAAACCTTGAATTCGGAAAAATCCGTTTTGAAAACTTAAACTTTATAACCGGCGGTTGGTTTGAAGATTATTGTTACAGAGTTGTTAAAGATGCGGTATCGTCGGAAATTCTAATAGGGGTTAAAATTAGTTCTAAACAAGATGTTCACAACGAAATTGACATAATGTTTATCAAAGATTACAAATTGTATTTAGTTTCCTGTAAAGCAGGTAAATTTGATAAAAAAGATATTTACGAAATTCAAACAATGAAAGATCTTGCAGGCGGTACATTTGGGAAAGCATATTTTCTCTATGCGGATAAAATTGCACCGGCAGTTGCACAAAGAGCAAAAGAACTGAGAATTACTATTTCGCGCGGAGATAATATTAAAATTTAGTTTAAGTTTTTAAAACCCAAAAGTTAAGTTTGTTATTAATTGAAAAGAAAGATTTTTAATCGTCAATATCAACAATGATAATCTTCTTCCTGTTCTCACCAAGAACCACCACCCACTCTAATTTTTCAAGTTTACTGTTTCTGAATGTAGCCTGAATAGTTCTAAATTTAGAAAGAGCCATGCTAATACATTAGGAACAAAAATAACGACCTGGTAGTGTA
The DNA here is from genome assembly GCA_014879635.1 of Ignavibacteriaceae bacterium. Taxonomy (GTDB): domain Bacteria; phylum Bacteroidota; class Ignavibacteria; order Ignavibacteriales; family Ignavibacteriaceae; genus BA9. The sequence continues at coordinate 2,105 of JACSRR010000466.1, forward strand.
TATTCCCACTTTCTGAATACTGAAACTTCTCTATCACAAAAAGTACAAGTAAAATTATATCTCTTTTTACCTGCCGTTTCTTTCATATTCTCTTAACCTTAATTATATAACTTTTAATAAATATTAATTATTAATAGAATATTTATAGGATAATATAGGCAAAATATAGATTATTGTGTTAGAAGTGACCTACACTATTAACTTTTAATCACTTTACCTACCCACTTTTCCTTTGCTTCAATTCTACAATAGGCGGATTAGATTAATATTAGCAAAACGAAATAAATCGTTAGAAAACTCAGCCTCAATACTACAATAGGCGGATTAGATTTAAATAGGAAGGCTAAAATGAAAAACTCAAATTCAAAGTTTCGATACTACAATAGGCGGATTAGATTGAAATTCCACTCTTCATTTTTATTTGCTTCCGGGTTAAAAGTTTCGATACTACAATAGGCGGATTAGAATTTTCATCACTCATACAAACCAAAAAATCAGTTATAAGTCTCCTTGCCCTGAGTTTTCGAAGGGAATACTACCTTGCCCTGAGTTTTCGAAGGGAATGACAAGGCGAATTAGAATTGAAATATGGAAAACTTAAGATATTTTGTTAAACTTTCTGTCTCAATACTACAGTAGGCGGATTAGATTCTGCAGAACTTATTTAGTCATTTATACCACTCTTAAGTCTCAATACTACAATAGGCGGATTAGAATTTTCATCACTCATACAAACCAAAAAATACAGATTTAAGTCTCC
>JACSRR010000422.1 GCA_014879635.1 Ignavibacteriaceae bacterium
TCGTGGGCTCGGAGATGTGTATAAGAGACAGTTTTTTAGGTTTGCAGAATTAAAGTTTTTTTAATTTTATTTATATTTTCGCTAATAGCATACTCTCAAGATTCCTCAGAAGTTAAAATCACATTTTATCCTAACGGAAGAGTACACACACAAGGGGAATACCTTAACGATAAACTTAACGGTTATTACCTCGAGTTTTATCCGAACGGTTTTCTTTGGAAAGAGTGGATGTATAGTGACGGTTTAGAGCACGGCGCTTCAACCTGGTATTTTGAAGACGGCATTAGAAGTCGAGAATGGAATTATGTTTACGGTAAGCGCGAAGGCTTTGCACAGTGGTATTACGAGACCGGCGAAAAATGGGCAGAACAATTCTATGCAAATGATATTTTAGAAGGACTCACAAAAACTTATTATAAAACCGGAGAACTTCAGGGAGAATGGAACTACAAAGAAGGGGCTTTACACGGAACTTCAATAACTTACTACCCCTCAGGCAAAAAAGAAGTTGAAAGAACATACAAAAACGGAAAAATGGAAGGGTACTCATTCGTGTATTTTGAGGGTGGAAGACAAGCGGTCAAAGCTTTTTACCGAGACGGTAAACTCCATGATTTTGCGTACATTTATAATGAAGTAGGCGATATAATGGTCAAAGATTTTTACCAAAACGGCGAAATTGTTTCCCGGGAGAAATACGATTTAAAGGGAAAATTAACCGAAGAGGAGAGAACCGAAAGAGAATTTCACCCGTCCGGTATTCTGAAATCTGAGGTTACTTATAGAAATGATCTCCCTCACGGATTTAGAAGATATTTTAACGAAGAGGGATTTTTAGAATCTGAATCAGAATATGAAGAGGGAATTCAAAACGGAAAAAGTTTTCATTTTTACCCTGACGGAACCGTTTCTTCGGAAATTGAGTATTTGAGGGGAGAAAAAAACGGTGCCGAAAAAACTTACTTTAAAAACGGAATTCTATCTTCGCAAACGGTTTATATTTTGGGCGAAATTAACGGTCCCGTTCTTTCGTACTATGAAGACGGGAAGTTAAAAACTTCTGCTAATTTCAGAAATAATTTTAAAGACGGCGTTACAAAAGGGTTTTACCGTAACGGTGTAGTTAGTTATGAGGAGAATTATTCGTTTTCAATTTTATCGGGCAATAAAAAATGGTTTTATGAAACGGGGGCACTAATGAAAGAGTGTTTTTATATTGATGGTAAAATTGAAGGATTCCAAAAAGAGTATTTTGAGAACGGAAATTTGAAGAAAGAAGAATACTATTCTTCAAACCGTCTAATTAATTCGAAAGAATACGATATAACAGGTTTATTAATTAATTCTTATGGGTACTAATGAAAAATCTTACTTTAACTCTCTTTTTAATCTTATCTATTACACTATTTTCGCAAACCGGAGAGGTAGTTAATACATTTCCTAACGGAGTAGTCAAAGAGATATTGCATTACCAAAACGGCAAGTTACACGGTGAGAGCAGACATTATTTTCAAACCGGTATCCTAAGGGAGAAGTTAAATTATGAAAATGGCTCACTTGAAGGAGAGCAGTTTTATTATAACGAAAAAGGAATCCTAAACCGGTGGGTAAACGCAGAATCTAATAAATTTGAAGGACCGTTCTACGCTTTTGATTCGTTGGGTAGAATTTCTGAAGCCGGTTTTTACAAAAACGGAATTTTTGAAGGTGATTTTACCGGTTTTTATCCTAACGGCAGGATCTTCGAAAAGAAATATTTTGAGCAGGGCAAGGTAATCGGAATTGCGTATCAGTATTACCCTATGGGTGAATTAAAAGCAGAAGCAAATTATATTGACGGTGTACAAGAGGGAATTACAAAATTTTACTATGAAAATGGTCAGTTAAAGGGCGAATACCCTTATTTAATGGCTAAACTTGACGGGAAAGTTACCGAATTTTATCCCGATGGCACTCTTCAAGCTGAAAAATATTACATAGGCGGTAGAGCAAACGGTGAACATATATCATATTACGAAGACGGGCAGATCAAAAGTAAGGTACCGCATAAAAACAGCTGGAAAGAGGGTGTAGCCGTTACTTATTACAAAAACGGAAAAATTTGGTCGGAAGCAACATACAAAGAAAATATGCTCTGGGGAGATTCAAAAATATACAGTGAAGACGGTTTTTTGTGGTATTTAGACACTTATGAAAAAAATGAGTTAAAGCATTCGAGAGAATACTCAGCAGAGGGCGATTTAGTTTCCGAAAAAAAATTCTGAATGTCGCTCCCTTTAGTGTATCATCACGGTTATGTTTCGCCTCTACCTGAAGGGCACCGGTTTCCGATGCCCAAATTTAAATTGTTATATGAATTGCTAATTAAAGACGGAGTTGCTTACCAAGACTCTGTATTCACTCCGGAACTGATTGATGATTCTACTATTTTTCTCGCCCACTCATCTGACTATATTAACAGGTTCCGAAACGGAGATTTAACACACGGAGAAGTAAGGAAATCGGGTTTGCCTTGGAGCCCGGAATTAGTGACCCGTACCATGATTGCTTTGAGCGGATCAGTATTAAGTGCCCGTTTAGCGCATCAACACGGCATAGCATGTAACCTTGCCGGAGGCACTCATCACGCTCATTATAATTTTGGTAGCGGTTTTTGTATAGTTAATGACCTTGCAGTAACCTCTTTATATTTAATTTCTCAAACTCTCGCAAAAAAGATACTAATAATTGATTTGGATGTTCATCAGGGAGACGGTACGGCAAACATTCTATCAGGGAATGAAGATGTTTTTACATTTTCTATTCACTGTAAAACTAACTTCCCTTTTATAAAGGCAAAAAGTAGTTTGGATATTGAGGTTGATGAATTAACGGAAGATAAAAGTTATTTGCGATTATTATATGATGTTATTCCCGGCTTATTAGATGATATAAAACCCGATTTTGTAATTTATGACGCCGGAGTAGATGTTTTCAAAGATGACCCGCTCGGAAAAATTTCTATAAGTCTTGATGGTATTTACAACAGAGATCATTACATAATTGAGGAAGTAAATAAAAGAGGTATTCCAATATCGTGTGTTATTGGCGGCGGCTATTCAAAAAACCTGAATGAATTGGCTTACAGGCACTCTTTAGTGCATAGAGCAGCAAAATCTGTTTTTGATAACGCATCTTAGAGTTATATTTGTTGTATGGATATTAACTCTCCCGCATATAACGACAATAGAAATTACGATTACTCTGAAGTTCACTCAGAACATAGAGAAGAATACGCGGTTATTCTCTCAATGATTGAACCGCGTAAAAAAATAATTGATTTAGGATGCGGAAACGGTTCACTTCTTGAACTAATTAAGCAGAAAAAAGAACCCCTTAAACTTGCCGGTGTTGAAATATCTGAAAGCGGTGTGAATGCCGTAAGAGCAAAAGGTATTGATGCGATTAAGGGGAGTATTGACCAAACTCTGCATTATACAGACAATGAGTTCGATTATGCAATTTGCAATGTAACAATTCAAATGGTGAACTATCCGGAAACTTTGGTGACCGAAATGAAGAGGATAAGCAAGTACTTGATTATCTCATTTCCTAACTTTGGTTTTTATAAGAATAGATTAGACTTGTTACTTCACGGAAGGATGCCCAAACCCCTGCTTTATGGGTATAAATGGTTTTCAACCGGTCATATTCATCAACTCAGCATAGTTGACTTTTATGAACTTTTGCACGAATGCAGAAATCTTGATGTGATCAAGCTTGACACAGTAAGCAGTATTACAGGAATCAAGAGAAATATTGTTTTTGCATATCCAAATTTATTTATGCCTTTACCGGTGTTTTTAATTCAGAAAAAAGATAATACATAAATTGAATAAATTAATTTTTTGCACACTTTTTGATTCTAACTACCTTTCGAGAGGGTTGGCTATGTACCGCTCGCTTGAAAATGTTTGCAATGACAACTTCAAACTATATATTTTCGCATTTAATAAGAAAGCTGAAGTAATTCTTAAAAAATTGAATCTTCCTAATGCAGTTATAATTTCGTTAGAGGAGTTTGAAGACCCGAAATTGATACTCGTTAAATCCGGACGCACCGCTGCAGAATATTGTTGGACTGCAACCTCATCAACCATCCTTTATGTTTTAGAAAAATTTAACGAACCGGTTTGTACTTACTTAGATGCAGACCTCTATTTTTATTCGAACCCGGGAGTACTCTTAGACGAAATGGGAGAAAACTCTATTCTTATCACAGAACACAGATATTCGCCGCAGTATAACAAAGAAGTTAAAAGCGGTAAATACTGCGTTCAGTTTGTAACTTTCTTTAATAATGAGAAGGGTTTAAAAGCTTTAAGGTGGTGGCGTGACAGGTGTTTAGAGTGGTGTTATGACAGGTATGAAGACGGCAAATTTGGAGACCAACTTTATTTAGATGATTGGACAGAACGATTTGAAGGAGTGCATGTTCTAAAACATTTAGGTGGCGGACTTGCAGCATGGAATGTTCAGCAATACTCTTTTTCTGTCAATGAAAACATGAAAATTACCGGAAAAGAGATTACGAGCGGAAATACATTTGATGTTATTTTCTATCATTATCATTATTTCCGTTTTTTTAGAAACGGTAAAATTGAGCTTGGAAGAAGAGTTCTCACTACTGAAGTACTTAATATTTTTTACAAGCCTTATTTGAGAGCACTTGAAAAAGCTAAAAATGAAATATTTAAAATTGAGAATGATTTTGACCCTCACGGTGCAAGACCGCAGATTAAAAGTATTAAGTCTTTTTTAATTTATGTTTATAGAAAATTAAACGGCGTTTGGAATATTTTTCCCATCAAAGATTTTATGGATTCATAATGGCATATTTTATTGACATACCCACAATTAAGGATGATAGAGGTAGTTTATCAGTATTAGAGAAATTACTTCCTTTTGAAATTAAACGGGTTTATTTTATTCACGGTGCAGGTGGAAGTAAACGAGGCGGGCACAGACACAAGGAATCAGTTCAAGCCACAATTTGTGTTCATGGTTCTGTTGAAATAATGTGTGATAACGGTAAAGAACAAGTTAATTTTCTTTTAGATAGTCCGGAAAAATGTTTGATGCTTGAGCCTCAAGATTGGCATGTGATGCACAATTTTTCAAGTGACGCCGTTTTGCTTGTTTTAGCGTCAAATTATTACGATAAAAGCGACTATATCTACGAGGGCTATAAATGATTGAGTATGAAAATTTAGGCAAATTAAACAATCCGTTTTTTGAAGAATATCAGAATTCTTTTTCTCAAACTCTGCAATCGGGGTGGTATGTACTCGGTAATAATGTTAAGAATTTTGAGTCTGAATTTGCAGAATATACTAAATCAAAATTCTGTATTGGAGTTGCATCCGGGTTAGATGCACTTGTTTTGGCGTTGCGCGCTTTCTCATTTAAACCCGGTAGTGAGGTGATAGTCCCTTCAAACACATATATAGCAACAATACTCTCAATTGTGCAATGTGGGTTAGTACCCGTGCTTGTTGAGCCTGATATACTTACCTATAACATAGACCCCAATAAAATTGAAGAGAAAATATCAAAAAAGACAGTTGCCATTATGCCGGTTCATCTGTACGGAAAATCGTGCAAAATGGATTTAATTGTAGAAATTGCAAAACAATACGGACTCAAGATAATAGAGGATGCGGCTCAAAGTCACGGAGCGCTCTTCAAAGGTAAGATGACGGGTACATTTGGCGAATTTGGCGCTTTTAGTTTTTACCCGACAAAAAACCTTGGTGCTTTAGGTGATGCCGGTGCTCTCACTACCGGTGATTCTGACTTAGCAAAAACTATTCTAAGACTTAGGAACTACGGTTCGGATGTAAAATATTACAATGAAATTGTCGGCTTTAATTCAAGGTTAGATGAAATTCAAGCGGGATTTCTTTCTATAAAACTAAAATCTCTTGACGATATCAACAAACACAAACGAAAGTTAGCCGGTATATATTTAGCAAATATTCCTTCAGATTATATTTTACCGGTTGTTGATGAAGATTATTTTGATGTGTATCATATTTTCAACATACGGCATGAACAGAGAGATGAGTTGCGGTCATTTTTGTTAGATAACGGAATTAAAACCGAGATTCACTACCCTGTTTCACCAAACAAACAAAAGGCTATGCAGGGAATAATCTTTGGGGAGTATCCTATTTCTGAAGAGATACATGCAACAACTCTTAGCCTTCCGGTTTCTTATTTTCATACTGAAGACGATGTTATGAAAGTGTGCGAGTGTTTGGAAAGATTTCTTAAAAAGTAAGACTACTCAGAATATATTTAAATCCGTATTAAACTTAGAAGCCTGCTAAGATTATCGATATCTTCAAGGTGCTCCTTACCTTTGGGAGTTTCGAGAATTTTGGGAATGTGCCTCAGTCTTTCATCGTTCATAATATTGGTAAAACCGTCTAAACCGATAAAGCCTTCGCCAATATTAGTATGTCTGTCAACCCTGCTACCTAAATCTTTTTTGCTGTCGTTTAAGTGGAAACACTGCAAGAAATTTAAACCGATTTTATCATCAAACTCTTTTATAACATCGTTGTATTTACTGCTGTTTTTGATATCGTAACCTGCCGCAAATGCGTGAGCCGTATCAATGCAAACACTTACCGGAGTATATTTTTCTAAGCGGTTTATAATAAAACTGAGATGTTCAAACTTATACCCGAGGGCGGTACCTTGCCCGGCGGTTAATTCTAGCATAAGCGAAACGCTATTGCCGGGTAGTTTACTCAGTACAGTGAGAATCGATTCACATATCAACTCTAACCCGTTTTCCTCTCCGCTTCCGAGGTGTGAGCCGGGATGAAAATTCAAGCTGCTTATACCAAGCTGCCCGCACCTTTCAATTTCATCTTTAAATGCATCTCGAGATTTGCTCAAGATTTCGGGATCAACGGCGCATAAATTTATCAGATAAGAATCGTGGGAAACTACAAATTTAATTTTAGAATTAGAAATTCGCTCTTTAAATAAGACAATCTCGGAATCTTCAAAAGGCTTGGCAAACCAGCGGTTATTGTTTTTTGTAAAAATTTGCATTGCTGTGAAACCGAGTTTGTCAGCTAATATCACTGATGAAGCTACACCTCCGTTTGTTGATGTATGCGCCCCGAGTAGTAGCCCTTCCGGAATATTAATTAACAAAGATGTACCTCTCGGCAAATTCTAAACAAGATTTAATTTCAAGATCAAAGTCGTTAAATTTAATCCCAAAGCTCTCTCTTCTTTTATTGGCAAGCCGTAACTCTTTAGGTGCCGAATAACTCATCCTCTTAGTATGTTCAACCGGATTTAACATATTTTTACTAAAACCTGTTAACTCAACAAGTATTTCAATAAGTCTAAATCTTGTTATTGCGTTATTACCTCCAATATTGATAACCTCATCTTTTATGTTGTTCTCTACACCGGTAATTATTGCTTGAACAACTTGAGAGTAAGAAACGGGTGTTCTGTACTGATTAAAAAATAGATTTACCGGATTTAAGTTTTTAACTCTCAAATATGATTGATGAAAATGATTTTTAGGGAGAGAGATACCAAAACCGTAGATTAAGCCGCACCTTAAAATCATATAATTTTGTGTTGCTTTTATTATTTGTTCTTCGGCTGCCAATTTAGATGAAGAATAGAGAGTAAGCGGATTAGTGTAAGAAGATTCCGAAATGAGTTTTTCTGAAGAAGAGTAAACTAAATCAGTAGAAAGAAAAATCAATTTTGTATTTGTTTGGTTGCATTTTTCGGCTAAGTAGCGTGTTGCCTCAACATTTATTGCATAAGTCTTTTCTTTACCGAGCAAATCGGCAACAAAAACAGAGCTAATGCCTGCCGAGTGTACAACAATATCAGGTTGAAAGTATTTAAATACTTCGTCAATAAAAACCTGATTTACTAAAGAGCCTCTAATGCTTTTAAAATTCAAACAGTTGCCGGGGAGTCTGTGGTACTGTGTTAATATCTCGTACTTTTGAGATAGTAAGATATTTAAGTACTCACCGAGTGCACCTCCGCCGCCTGTAATAAAAATTTTTACTTTACGCAGTTAAACCTCTTAAAAAAAAGCTTTTAAGCCCACAATAAAATAATTAACTTTGAAAGTTTCAAATTCGGTGTACAAAAATCCCGGAGAGACGGCAAACTTTGAACCAAAATAATAATCTGCAGAAATAGAAGCGGTAAATTTCTGTTTTTCTTCTTGATTATGAAAAGTGAATAGTTCGTTATCAAAGAAGTGGGATCTTTCGCCGGCTGTTAAGCTAAATTTAAGAAAAAGCCCATAAAACGGAAGATAGTTAACTTTTAAAGTTGTCGAAAATAAACCTGCACCGTCATAATTACGGGTAAAAAGCGGGCGAACAGAGGCAAAAAGTCGCCAATGCAAGTATCTTTCTAAATACATCTCCCAACTTCTAACCGTTTTATCGCTAAAATTACCGGTTTGAGTAAAATAACTGTAACCAAACCCAAGAATAAATTCGGGGAAAATTTTTCTTGCCGAAACATGAATAAGGTTTCCGTATTCGTGATAAGTATATCCGGAAGTTTTCTCCACATATTTACCGGGAATGTATGAGTAAGAACCTTGAAAGGAGTAGGGAAACTCATAAAGATAGAGCGAACCAGTAAACATCTCTTGATTATACTTCCATTGATTTTCGTTTCTTTGAATACTGCTACCGCTCAAAGAAAGAAAATACTTACTATTGAGCGAAAGGGTTGTATAAAGGGAAAAATCATTTGAATGCTGTGATGTATTATATTCACCCCGTGAATAAAACCCGGAAACTGCTAAGTTTAGAGAATCAGCAAAAACAGTTGAGCCCAAAATAATGAATAAAAGGATTAAGTTTTTCATCTAATTGATTTCAGAGTTGTTTCAAGAGTTTCATCGCCTGAGCTACTTAACATCAACGCATTTCTGAGCAAGATTTTAGCGTTTGCGTAATCACCCAAATAATAATATGTGTAGCCTAAAGAGAGATTGGGTTCATAATATGAAGGGAATTTTTTATAGACATTTAACAAATAACTTTTAGCTTTATTTAGGTCTTTTTCAATATAAATCTGACCGAGTCTCAGATTTGCTTCGTAATCATTAGGGTCTGCTTTGAGAATTTCTTCATAAAGAGCAACTAATTTATCCTTATCATTTTTAGCTGCAACGGGATATCTAATACCGTAAACAGCATCAATAGCTGAAGGATTTATTTTTCTCGCAGCCTCATAACAAATTATGGAGCTGTCATATTTTTCAATATTGTAATAGAGCCAACCTAAACGGAGGTTAAAAAGGTAATCAGCTTGGTTTGTTTTATAATGTGGAAGCAAAGTTTCTATTGCTTCTCTGAATTTTGTTTCTTCTTCAAGTTTAATAGATTTTTGAAATGCTTTTACATCATCAAATGAAACTTGAGAAAATAATTTAACTACGAAAAATCCGCCTGTCAAAAAAATGACGATGAGACTTAAAAGGATATATTTTTTCATATCAACCCTATTGTTTTATAATTTTTACGACAACCGCTTTTTTAGCCGGTTGATTAAAAATAAAGCCGGAAATATCGCCCGATGAATCGATACTAACATCTCCGTCAAAATTCCGTTTAATAAATTTAAGAATACCATCACCTGATAGTGTGATGTTAGTTTTAAGTTTAAAATCATTACCTGCTCTAAAAAGCTCAAAATCTGCTAAAGCGTTCAATTTAATGCCGAACGGCAGTAAAAAACCGAGTAAATAATCAACAGATGAAGCAGGTAAAAGTGAAGGATTATAAAAATCGCTCCATACTAAATTTTCTTTATATGTAAGAGGCACCCTGCTTGCAAGCAAATAAAAATAGTAAAGTGCCGAATCTTTTTCACCTGAAAAACTGCTAAAATAGAAAACTTTATCTGCAAAATAAATATAAGCCTGGGCACCTTTATCAGATTCAATATATTTAGCGTTGTAAATATCTACTTTCACTTCCCATGTTTCTTCAACCTTATCTGACCCTCTTTCAAACTCGCACTTAAATATTCTACCAAGCGGAAATTCAAATGCAGATTTAATAGTTTTGTGAGAATCCAAATTTTGGACTATTCCGTCTTTAAGAGGATAATCAAACGATTTAATATTTGTGTTACCGTTAATAACCTCAATATAATGAGCAAACGGGAATTTGTGAGTGTGATCGCCTAATTTATCTGTAACCTGAAATTGAAAATGAAGATGAGGATAAGGTGATCTTCCGCTATTTCCGCACATCCCAAGAACTTGACCCTTTTTAACTATTTCTCCCTCTTTAACTTTTGCAGAATTTGGTGCTAAGTGACTCAAAGCAGAATATAGTCCGAGCTGATGTTCAATAATTATAGTATTTCCCCAGTTTTTTTCGATATTTGCTTTACCAACTTCATTATCGGGAATAGTATCAATCACTTTAACAATTTTTCCCTCAATAGGTGCAATAACGGGAATTTTATAACAATAGTAATCTGAAAGGTTTAACCCCTCGTCTGAGAATTGTTTTCCGTCCGAATCCGTAATTACGAAATCCCACGCGTACCTCCACTTATCTTTATGGGTATATTCACCGTCGTGAGCTTGTGAAATTCTCCATTCGCCGAAAACGGGAAGTTCAGGGAAAAGGCTTTTGAAATTTTCGAAGCGTGATTTTCTACTTTGGTGAAAGTAAAAGTTTTCTTCCGGGTTACCCGGTTTAAAATAAAGCAGGGTAATATCAGAATGTTCTTGTCTGAATTTTAAGCTGTACAGAATAGAAAGAACAATAAAGTTAAAGGGCAAAACTAAAACGGGTAATCCTGTTCCGCTCAGCAATTTAAAGAAAAAGCCGGTTATAATTACTGAAACAACTACTGAAATTAAAGCTAAGAAAAAACTCTTTCTTCCCGTTATAACAAGACTGCCTCCCAATGCAAAAGCTGTTAAAACGGAGTTAAATCCGGCAACAACAATCAAGCTCTCAGCGTGATTATAGAGGATTAAGCCTGTTACAAAGTAACTAACAGTAAAAGCTGCTATACTCAATAAAAATAAAACTCTTGAAAACATCAAAATCAGGAGAGTAATTAATATTCCGGTAACAACCGAAGGTTGAAATAGTATAAATGCCATCGATCGAAAATAGGAATCAAGGAACGGATGAGAGATTTCTAAATTAACAAGCGGGCTGTGTTTTAATACCGGCACTAAATTATCGTAGTTACCCAAGAATACTAAAAAGATGAACAATGTAACTATAAACGGAAGACTTAAACCGGGTAAGTTAAAGGCAACGGCAAGGTAATTTTCTAAAACTGCAGCAATAAAAAATGTGATGATAATAAAAACGGGAATCAAGAACAACAGCATGTAACTTAATTCAAAATAATATGTTGTTGCTGCCCCAAACAAAATACCGTTAAACCCGTAAACTCCTGATTCTATTTTACTTCTTTCAAATTTTAGAAGTACGGCAACCAAATTGGAAAGAACAACACCGAATAGCGACATCAGTCCTATATCCGGAACAAACATTGTTGCTACTAAAGCACCAAGCCCTAACCATCTCCTGTTAGAAAAGAAAATTTGGGCGTAACTATAGAGTACCGAATTAACGAAAAAAATCATCGCAAATCAGAATTAAACCGGTAAAGATTTAAACTTTTCGGGTAAGACTTCAGGCATTTGAACATAGTCTAAATCTTCAGCTTTTCTTATTAATTCAACAGTACCGTCTTCAAGAATCATTACAACATTAGGTCGCATGTGAATAAATTGCATCCATTGAGTCATATTATATGCACCTACATAATCGATAATCAATTTATCCCCTTTTTTTAATACAGGCATAACTAAACTTTCAGCTAAGCAATCAATATTCATACAGAGTGGACCATAAATAGCGGTATCCTCTGTCATAACACCCGAATCTTGAGCGGGATTAATTTTATGTTTGTACCAAAAGCGAGTGAATAAGAGGTTTACACCTGCATCAACAATTAGAGCCCTTCTACCGTCTGAGAGTCTTTTAACTGCAATTACCGTAGAAATTAACTTTGAGGTATCGTCAATAAGAGCCCTGCCGGATTCTAAAATTAGCAACGGCATTTCGTCAGGTTGAAAATTGAGAGTCATTAAGCCTTCCGAAATAGCATCGGCAAATTCTTCGAGTGTAGGGAGAATTTGTTCTGCGGGTAGATACTGCCCAATAAGAGTATTGTTGCTCGGTAATCCGCCGCCCATATCTATATAATCAAGTAAAATTCCATTCTCTCTTTTTAGTCCCGCGGCAAGTTGTGCCATTTTAATTGCAGCGGTTTTGTAAGAGTCTGCCTGCATCATGTAAGTGCCTATGTGAGTATGAAGCCCTACTAAATTGAGATTAGTAGCTGCAATGATCCTTTTAAGAGCCTGCCAAGCTTCACCGTTTTCAAAATTAAATCCGAATCTATCCCATTTAGGATAAGTTCCGGTATCCATATTAACTCTAATAGCCACATTCGCTTTTTTGTTGAGTTGCGAAGTTAAGTCAATTAATTCATAAAGCTCGTCAAAATGGTCAATATGAATTTTTGCACCGTCATTAATAGCAACGGTTAAATCGTCACGGCTTTTATCGGGACCGTTAAAAATAATATTCTCACCCTTCACGCCAAGTTTTTTAGCTTTATCATATTCAAACCTTGAAACAACTTCAGCCCAAGAACCCTCTTGATGAAAGACGGCGCAAACTGCGTTCAAATAGTTTGTTTTGTACGACCAAGCAAATTGAACTTTTGGATAGCGGGTTTTAAAGATCCTGTTTGCCTTTCTTTGATTTGATCTAATTGCTTTTTCCGAAATTACAAATAGGGGAGAGCCAAATCTTTCAGCAAGTTCATCTACTTCAATTCCGTCGATAGTTGTAACGGGGTTCAAAACAGGTCTTGAACCAAATTTATTCATAAAGCCTGAATATTGTTTAATAACTACGGGTCTTTCGTATCTTTTTTTATTTTCCATTATAAATCACTCCTGAAGTAGAAATTTGTGCCAATTTTGAAACATCCGAAATAAGATCCCACGAACAGCGGACAAACATTATACCGGTTTTGTAAGTTGTGAAATACTCTTGTTTTTCACCCATTGCCAATTTCACCATTGCCGCCGGAAGATTTTGCCCCGTATTAGGAGACAAGTAAACCCAAGCGGGAAAACGGGGGTTAATTTCAAGCAAATAGTATTCGTTAGTTTGAGCAGATTTAATATATTCAAGTTCCATTCCGCTACGCCACTTTATCTTTTCGATAATTTTTTTAGACATTTCAATTAATGGTTCATCTTCAATTGAAACACCTGCCCAACCTTTCCCCTTATCAGTGATATACAATTTTCGCATTGCAACCGCACCAACAGTACCGCCGGTACCATCACCTAAAGCAACAACATTAAACTCGCTGCCCTTAATGTACTCTTGAATAATAACGGGGAAACCCCACTTAGAAGAGATCTTTTTAAAAGCAGTAACAGCTTCGTCAAAATTATTGACAATATAAGCATCGTAAAAAATACCTTTAACGGCTACGGGATACTCAAATTCTTTTGTTATACCGTATAAATCTTGCACTGAAGAAACAAGGATATTTTTAGGGACATTAATATTGTTTGACTTACAAAAATTGAACAGTTTATCTTTAGCTCTAATGTTGAGCATATCTGTGCCCGGCAGATAGGTTTTAATCCCGATATCTTCAAGCCGCTTTTGTATTTTTACAAACCCGTAAAGTTCAGAATCAAGCGTGGGAATTATCATATCAATTTTTTCTGTTTCGTTAATTTGCCTGATTCTATCAAAAAGAGAGTCTAAGCCGCTTGAAGGATAGGGTATAAGATGGCAGCTTTCGGCAATATCATCCATATATATACCGGGCTCAAGTGAGTCGTAAATTAGACCCGTAATTGTAAAATCTAAACTTTTATCTTCTTGCAGACATCTTATAAGAGGAACACCGGGTCCCGGATTATCGGTGGCGTTTAGCCCTGTTACGGCAATTTTCATAATTCTTTAACCAAACCAAAAGTTTTAAGACTATGTAAAAAATCATCAAGATCTTTCTGAAAAAGGTCTGAGCTTATTTCATACTCTGCAGTAATTTGATTAACAATTTCTTCATTATTAAGTCCGTTTTGGAGCATTTTATAAATCAAAGTGCCTTGCTCGTTAAGGTTGAAGGTTTCTCCGGTTGAAGCAAGAAATAGAAAACCGGAATCGCTAACTGCAACATTTTGAGGAATCGTGAAATTTTTCATAAGTTATATCTCATTTAAGTAATATCATTTTTTTTACTTCGGAGCGAAAACCCGCACCGGAAATTGAATAAAAGTAAACACCCGAACTCAGGTATGTTCCAGAGTCATTTTTACCGTCCCACGCAATTGAATGTTCACCGGCATTCAAATAACCCAAATCATAAGTGCGAATAACTTCACCGTTTATATTGGTAAATTCAACTTGCAACTGTTGAGGATTTTGAATCGAGAAATTTACCCTTGTTTCTGCATTATTTAGAGTACCGTTTAAACTAAAAGGATTCGGAAAATTTTGACTTAACGAAAAGACCTGCGGCATTTCGCCATTTTCAACCGAAACAAGCCCAGTTGAATATACATCAATGGAATAAGTACCGGGATAGGGATAAGCATACTTCACAAAAACGGCTTCTATTGTGCCATCGGCATTAATATCCATAAAGTAGGGAATAGAGTATGACATATTTGCTTGGTTAAGTTCAAAAAGAGTACTACCTGTTGCAATACTTATAATTTTTATACTACTTCTGTAATCTGTTGCGGTTCCGTGATAAGAAAGCGAATAAAAATCCATAAAGCCGTCACCGTTAAAATCATAGCCCGATGAATAAAACTGTAATCCTGCTAATCGTTCTTCGTTACTAAAATTATATGTAAACTCGGTTGTTGTTGAGAAACCGGTAGTCATTACATCGAATTTTATGGTATCAAGTGCAACTAAACGCCTCACCCAACTATCACCCGATTTTTCAAAATCTATAAAATAGTAGTTTTTGCTTCCTTGAACATTGCCGGTTGAATATATTTGTTGAAATTGAGCTCTTAGTGTTAAACTAAGTAGGATAAAAGCGAAGAGTATTTTGAGTTTCATATCCGTAAAAATAAAATTATTAGTGAATCTGTGACAATAGATTTTACCTATCGGTTTAAATTAAAATGAAAATAATT
>JACSRR010000239.1 GCA_014879635.1 Ignavibacteriaceae bacterium
ATTTCCACTTCACTCAATCACCGATACTTTAAATTCACCAAATTAAAAATCTTAAGTTGACAGCATTAGGTAGTGGGTAGGAAATTTAACCCCGAACCTCGAACCCCCGCACCTCGAACCTCGAACCTTTTTTCTCTGCGGTTAAATTATATTTTGTCACCAAAAAATCCAATAAACCTTAAAAATATTCAAAGTTTTTGGCTGTTAATAGAGTTATCAAAATAGTAGTTATTAAAAACGGATTAAAAATCGTAAATTATACAACTAAAAATAAGTTATCAATTTGGCACTAAAATTTCTAATTGTAATGATAGGATCCGCAATAGGCGGTGCAGCCAGATATTGGTTGTCAGGTGCGGTTTACAAATTTTTACCGGAAAATTTCCCTTATGGCACCTTAGTGGTTAATGTAACAGGCAGTTTTATTCTCGGATTTATTTTTTTCTACCTCAATGAAAACAACTTAATCTCCCCTGAGTGGAGATTGTTTCTTACAACCGGTTTTTGCGGTGGTTTAACAACATTCTCAACTTTTTCTTATGAAACTGTTACTCTACTAAATAACTCGGAGTACACAAGTGCAATGATAAATATACTTTCTAACAATATTCTCTCTATATTAGCAGCTATTGGTGCATACTTTTTAGCAAAAATGATGGTGTAAAAAATGAAATCAGAATCAGAGGCTAAGTTATTGCGTATATTTGTGGGAGAATCGTCAAAAACCGGCGGTACCCCTGTGTATGAAAAAATTGTTACCGAGGCAAGGGCTCACGGTTTGGCGGGCGCAACTGTTTTTAAGGGAGTAATGGGTTTCGGAAAATCGAGCATAATTCACACTTCAAAAATTATGAGACTATCCGAAGATATGCCTATGATTATCGAAATTGTTGATAAAACAGAGAAAATTGATGATTTTACCCCAATTGTAAGGGAAATTTTTGAGAGTTCAAATAGTGGCGGTTTAATTACGGTTGAAAAGGCGGGGATAATTCATTACGCAACAGGAAAAGAATAAATAAAATGAAATTTTTAAGAAAAAAAGTAGATTTGTACCAAAGTAACTTATTGAGAAAAATATTTGTTATATTTATGTTGTTAATTTCCGCAATTTTTATTATGAGTTGTGGATGTCCATACTCTTTTACCGGTGCGGCATTGCCTCCACATTTGAAGACAATAGCCATACCTTACGCTGAAGATCTCACGGGGTCAGGTGAACCGGGTTTAAGAGATGAGTTAACAAACGGCTTAGTTAAAAAATTTATAGACGATAACAGTTTCACAATTGCAGACAGAACTAACTCTGACGCAGTTATTGAGTGTTCAATAACCGGTTTTAGTGATGCTCCCGCAATTATTACAGGCGGTGAAACCGTACCTTCGCGAAGAGTAACTATAACCGTTCAAGCTGTATATAGAGATCAAATTTACAAAAAAGTTATATTTGACAAACAATTTTCGAACTTCGGAGACTATCCTTCAGGCTCCGGCTTTTCTGATAGATCGGTTGCAATTACATCCGCTCTTGAAAAAATAGCCGATGATATTCTGTTAGATACTGTTTCCGGTTGGTAAGATAAAACAGGAAAATAAATTTAATATGGATGACATAGTTCTTATATCATACTTTATAGCCTTAACCGTTCTTTTTGTTTTCGGTTCACACGGTTTTATAATGATATTTTATTACAATAAATACAAAAATGTTAAACACCGCCCCGGCAGTGAAAAAATACCCGATAGTTTTGTTACTATTCAGCTGCCGCTTTACAATGAATTATATGTAGTTGAAAGATTGATTGATTCGGTTTGTAAAATCGATTATCCGAAAGATAAATTTGAAATTCAGGTACTTGATGATTCAACCGACGAAACAGTTGATATTGTAGCTAAAAAAGTTGCCGAAAAACAAGCCGAAGGCTTCAATATTTTGCAAGTTAGAAGGGAAACAAGAGAAGGTTTCAAAGCAGGTGCCCTTAAAGAAGGTATGAAAACTGCGAAAGGTGAATTTATCGCTATTTTTGATGCAGATTTTATTCCCGAAGCTAACTTTTTACTAAAAACACTTCCGTTTTTCCATGACGATAAAGTCGGTATGGTTCAAACAAGGTGGGAACATATAAACGGTGATTACTCAATTTTAACAAAAGCTCAAGCTTTAGCGTTAGACGGTCATTTTGTGATTGAACAGAATGTTAGAAATAAAGCCGGCTTTTTTATTAACTTTAACGGTACCGGCGGAGTTTGGCGTAAATCGTGTATTGAAAACTCGGGCAATTGGCAAGCTGATACTCTTGCTGAAGACCTTGACCTTTCGTACAGGGCACAGTTAAACGGTTGGAGATTTGTATTCCTTAGGGATATTACTTCACCGGCTGAACTACCTTCCGAAATAAACTCATTGAAAGCTCAGCAATTTAGATGGACTAAGGGCGCAATAGAAACGGCTAAAAAACTTCTTCCCGAAATCTGGAGGTCAAAAGTTCCGTTAAGAATTAAATTGCAATCTACTTTTCACCTTACAAATAATTTCGTATTTCCGTTTATTTTGTTAGCGGCAATATTAAATGTGCCGTTAATTTTCGTTAAAAATAGCGGTAATCATGAACTCTATTTCGGAATATTATCAATTTTTGTTCTCGCTTTTGTTAGTTCGTTTATGTTCTATTTGTATGCACAAAAGGATATTAGAACCGATTGGAGAAAAAAGATAATTCTTTTCCCGCTCTTTATGGCAGGAAGTATGGGCTTTGCAGTTAACAATTCAAGAGCAGTTATTGAAGGCTTACTCAATAGAAAAAGTGAGTTTGTTAGAACTCCAAAATATAATTTGGAAGCAAATAAAGATGCTTTGAAAGAGAAGAAGTATGTTTCAAGAAAAGTAAATTTTGCCGTGTATGTTGAATTACTCTTGGCAGTTTATTGCTTGATAGGAATTCTTTCTTCCCTTTACTTTTTGGAATTTGCGGCGTTACCGTTTCAGATTCTATTTTTTACCGGATTTTCGTTTGTAAGTATTTCTTCATTAAGACATGCGTATTCAAAAGCCGGCAGGTAAAATTGTTTCAAATATATCAGCAACTTTTAGATGAGAAGGCGAAAAAGTTAGCTTCCGAAGGACAATCGAGAAGTTTTTTTATCAGAGTTGCTAAAGTATTGACGGATGAGGGCGATTATGAATCTGCCCTCTCCGTAATTAAAGAAAACCTCAAAATCTACAAAGATTATCCCTCTGCATATCTCCTTTTGTCGATGATTTTAACTGCCAAAAGAGATTTTAGCGGTGCCATTTTTGCGCTAAACAGAGCATGCGAACAGTACCCGAACAGTGAGACCTACAAGTTTTATCATGATATAATTGTTGAGAATATTTCGGTACACTCCTCCGAGAGCGCCTCTTTGCCTGAAAGCTTTGTCTCTTCCGAAACTTTTGATATTAAGCGTGAATTGTTTATCCGTGAAATTGAAAAAACGCCCGAAGATGTTATTATTTCATCCCATTCAGTTCCTGATAAACACACTAACGATTTATTTGACCCCGGTTCAATTACGGATGTTGAAACCCAAAACACCGGTGAAATTGAGTTAAAATCGAATGTTGAAAATGGATTTTTAAAACTTACGCGTGATTTATTCCGTTCTAAACTAAAATCAAATTTTAATACAAAACCGGAAAATGAAGATAATCAAGCAAAATTAAATCCCGAAGAAAGCGTAAAAATATTAGTTGATTCGGGTGATTATGATGCTGCTATTAAAATTTATTTAACCCTAAAAATTGAAAACCCCACAAAATCTGATTATTACGACACTTTAATTAAAGACCTTATTCTCAAAAAAAATCAAATTGAAAAAAGTGACAAAGAACTCTGAAATTGAGTCTTTAGAAATTTTCCCGCATCAGAATTTATCAAGGCTTTCAAGTGATTTCTATAGCAATGAAACAGAAACCTTAGCTAAGAAATTGCTCGGCAAACTAATAGTCAAAAATGTTGACGGACAAACTTTGTCAGGTATGATTGTTGAAACCGAAGCTTATACTCAAGATGACCCCGCATCACACTCATTTAAAGGTATTAGAAACTCAAATTCAATGATGTTTCAGAATGCGGGTTATTTATATGTTTACACCATTTATGGTAGATATTTTTGTGGCAATATTGTATCCGAATCTGAAGGTGTGGGTGCCGCAGTTCTTATCAGAGGAGTTGAGCCAATTCAGGGCTTTAGTTTGATGAAAGAAAACAGGATAATAACCTCAATATCAAAACAATTAAAAGAAAAAGATATTACAAACGGTCCGAGTAAATTTTGTGCTGCTTTCAACATAGATAAATCTTTGAACGGAACAAATTTGATTGAAAGTGAGTCAATTTATTTAACTCAATTCAAAGAATTTGCAGATTCTGAAATTGTTATAACTACAAGAATAGGAGTACATCAGGGGAGTGAAAAGTTGCGAAGATATTATGTTCGCGGAAATAAATTTGTGTCAAAACAATGAAAAGGGTTTTAATTGTTAGAACAGACAGAATAGGGGATGTAGTTTTAACTCTTCCCTTAGCAGATTTAATCAAAGAGCAGTTCCCAGGATGTGAAATAACATTTCTTTGCAGAAATTACACTAAACCCGTGATTGAGTTAGTGCCTTCGGTTGAGAAGATTATTACCGTTGAAGAGCTTCAAAGCAGAAGCTTTATGCAAAAAAGATTATTCATAAAGTCGTTTAATTTTGATGCCGCTTTAATGATTACTCCGGATAAAAAATTGAGTCTGTTAATGTATTTGGCGAGAATTCCGGTAATTGCCGGTACAGGATACAGGTTTTTTTCCTTTCTTTATAATCGAAAAGTTTATGAGCATAGAAAGCACTCAATTAAACATGAAGCCGGATATAACCTTGCAATTCTGAACAAAGCTTTGAACTTAAATCTGGAAGAAATTTCTTCCGTTAAATTTTCAATTCCGGAGGATTTAAACGATTCGGTTAAGGAAAAATTACTTGCTGCCGGATTTGATTTATCAAAAAAGGCGGTTTTTGTGCACCCCGGAAGCGGAGGAAGTGCCATCGATTTACCGGTTCAAAAGTTCAAAGAGTTAGTAGAATTGTTAGAGAGTGAAAATAATTGCCAAGTAGTTTTAACCGGCTCAGCAAACGAAAGGGAGTTGTGCAGCAAGTTACAAAACAAGAATACAATTAACTGTGCAGGGTTATTTGATACCGGCGAGTTAGTAGCTGCTATAAATTATTGCGATGTTTTTGTTGCAAATTCAACAGGACCAATTCACATTGCAGCAGCTTTGGGCAAATTTGTAGTAGGATTTTATCCGAAAATTAATGTGTGTTCACCTGTTAGGTGGGGTCCACTTACGGAGAATAAGGCTGTTTTTAGTCCCGAAATTAATTGTAATAATTGTACCCGGAAACAATGTGAGGTGCTCGATTGTATGAATAGTATAGACATCGAGAATGTATTCACACAGATTAGATCTTATATAAATACAGGAAAATAAAATGAAAACAAAAATTTTTATAACAATAATTGGAATTTTGATTTTTTCCGGATCAATTTTCTCGCAAGCAACAATACCCGTAGTAGTTAACAAAGCTTTTAAAGAGGGAGAAAAACTCACTTTTAATGTTAATTACGGTTTTGTTACAGCCGGTATTGCAACAATGGCAATCCCCCAGATTAAAAAAATGTCAGGGAGAGACGCTTATAATGTTGTTTTTGAAGTTAATACCGTGCCAAGTTTTGATATCTTTTTCAAGGTTAGAGATAGATACGAATCGTTCTTAGATACTGAAGGTTTGTTTCCTTGGAGATTTACACAACATATCAGAGAGGGCGGATTTTCAAAAGATTATTCAGCTTTCTTTGATCAAAGAAGAGGTAAAGCAAAAACTACAGACGGTGAATTTGATATTCCTCCTTATACTCACGATATAATTTCGGCTTTTTATTTTGCCCGTACAATTGATTATTCTAACATGAAAAAAGGGCAGAGAATAAGACTTCAAAATTTTTACGAAGGTAAAGTTCACGACCTTGATGTAGTATATCACGGAAAAGAGAGAATAACCGTACCCGCCGGTACTTTTGATTGTATAATGATTGAGCCTTTAGTAAAAGAGGGCGGTTTGTTCAAAAACGAAGGTAATATTATTGTATGGTTAACTGACGATATAGTTAAAATGCCCGTTAAAGTTAAAACTAAAGTTGTAATTGGTGCTATTGATTCAGAGTTAACAGCTTATGAAGGTTTGGCAGGTAAATTAACTTCCAAGAAATAATTTAGCTTCTACTTTGCGTAACCGGTAGAAAAATAAATTTTAGAAGGTTTTCCGGATAGCTTACTTTTTTGGGGGGAAGAGTTTTTATGAGAAAATAATTTCCTCAATTTAAGATTTACAATCTCTATTTTACTTATAGTTTATTAAATTTCACTCATATTATTTTATAAAATTTATGAGTGAAAAATGTTAAAAGGTAAAACAGTATTAATAACGGGTGCAACTGCGGGAATTGGCAAGGCTTGTGCTTTTAAATTTGCTGAATCAGGTTGCAATGTTATTATTACCGGAAGAAGATTGGATAGGTTGGAAACCCTTGAAGCCAAAATAAAAACAGATTACGGTGTGAAAGTTTACCCTGTGCTTTTAGATGTAAGAGACAGGAAAGCGGTAAAAGAGTGTTTAGAATTCCTCCCTAATGATTTCTCCCATATAGATATTTTAGTTAACAATGCCGGTTTGGGCAGGGGTCTTGAGCCTTTGTATGTAGGTGATGAAGACGGATGGGACGAGATGATTGATACTAATTTTAAAGGGCTGCTTTATGTTTCGAAAGCCGTTTCAAAGATTATGATAAACCAAAAGGGCGGACATATAATTAATATCGGCTCCATTGCCGGCAGAGAAGTTTACCCAAACGGAAATGTTTATTGTGCCACTAAGTTTGCGGTTAGTGCAATAACTAAAGCTCTAAGAGTTGAGCTATTATCTGAGAAAATTAGAGTTAGTACTGTTGACCCCGGTATGGTAGAAACAGAATTTTCGGAAGTCCGTTTTTATGGTGATAAAGAGAAAGCAAAAAATGTTTATAAAGGAATGCAGCCTTTAACTCCCGAAGATATTGCGGATACCGTACTATTTGTAGCCAATAGACCCCCTCATGTTAATATTAATGAAATTGTGATAATGCCTACGGCTCAAGCTTCAACTGCTCATTTAGTAAGGGATTAAATAACCTCATAAGTTTGATTTTGAAAATTTAACCGGTATGTTAAAATTTTTGAAGAACACTCACCCCCCTCTCAATTTAAAGGAGGGGAGTGAATAAAGAATAAACATTTAGCCGGCGGGCAATTGTAATACAATTATACTAATCTAAACCGGAACCGCCGGCAATCTGAATGAATAGTAATCAAAACCGGGTATTTTTATCGTAATATGTCAGAAACAGCTAAAGATTTCTATCTCTTAATAATCTTAAATGCGAAATTTCTTCCATTTTTCTGAAAGATTGCCAAATTTATCCAAGAAAATGCGAGCTGTTCCAAAAGTTCAACCCTGTCATCTCCCCCAAAATCATAGCACTCTTCAAAACCGATATCTTTTGCTAAACCTGCAACAATATTTTTTGATTCTGGGTCAGAGCCTGCCATGAACATATCGATACCCAAATTTCCGTATCGCGGGTTTTCCATATTTTCGGCTCCCGTAGTATTAAAGCACTTCACAACTTTTGAAGACCCTGTTTTAGCTTTTATACCTTCAAATGCTGTTTTGTAAGGTGCAGGTGGGTTAAAAAGGGCATTTGTTGTATCTATAATAATTTTTTCTTTCAACTCCGGAAAATCACCTGCAACTTCTACTGCCGGTATAGGAGGAGTAGTAAAAACTACAATTCCGGCTTCAGAAATGGCTTCCTTGATAGTTTTTTGAGAAATATTTGATGAATACTTTACAAGCTCATTGTTTTTGGATTTTGACACATCCCGTGAGCCTGTGATTACTTTGTGACCTGCTTTTGCAAATCCTTTTGCTAAGGCGCTGCCCACATTTCCCGTTCCAATTATTGCAATTTTCATTTTGTCTCCTTTGAAAATAAAAAATATACCGGTACAATTGTAAATACTATGATTCCCGCAAAAAAGTTCATAAAAGAGATTCCTGCTCCCGTTAAGTATAAGATAGGTCCAAAAATAAAGGAGCTTTTAACTCCTGATAATAGACTTTTTCTCACTTCTGAGTTAGTAACCAATGTTTTGCTTTTTGAGAGATAAAGCCGCAATAAAGATAAACTCACCGAAGTTAACGACATCCACGCCCCAAAAATTGCGAGAGGCACCGGATCCGGAAAAAATTTTGCTATAAGTGAAACCGGAACCGGAACTAATGAAACAAAAAGTAAAAACCCGCAGTTGAGAATAATAAATTTTGTATCTACAACTTCAATTTTCGAAAAAAGGCGGTTATGGTTAAGCCAAACTACAATTAAAATAAAAAACGATGGAATCCAACTAATTATTTGAGGAAATAAACTCATCACTCCTTCAATTATTGAGCCTTTTAAGCTAATATTTTGTGGAATTTTAATATCAAATACTTGAATGGTAATAATTATTGCAAAAACACCGTCAGAAAGTGTTTCTAACCTGTTTTTTGACAACAACTTTTCCATAAAGCCTAAAACAAGTAACCATTTTCGGGATAATATTTTTCAGGTACAGATTTATCACCGAGCATTCGAAGCAAATCTCTTTCTATTGAATTACAGATTGCTGTTAAAGGCACATCGGTTACCTTGTTTTCGAAAGGATCTTCGTTTGCGGCACCCGTTCTTTCCATAATCACAAAAACTGCGGAAATAATAATTGATAAAATTGCACCCAGGAAAGATAAATTTGATAATCCGGGGGTTAGGAAGAAGCTCATTGTACCTAATGGAAGTATAAAAAGATATATCAATACAAAAAGTCTTGTGAAAAAATCATACTGTCTTGGTAATGGTGTTTTTTTAATTCGTTCGCAAACAGATTGAGCGTTTGAAAGGCTTAACAACTGCCCTTCCATTTGAAAGCTGTCAAAACCTGCGAGGGTTTCATCAGACATTGCTTTGTAAATACGCTTTCCGGTTAATAGTTGAATGTTCAAAGTGATATTGTCAGTTTGAGTTACTGCTGCAAACTCTTGGTCGGATAGATAGTTTTTTAATTCGTCAAAACTTTGATTTCTAAGAGATAAACGAAGAGAATGAACCCACGCAATAATTTTGTTAATCATTTCTATTTTGAAATTTTCGGCTCTTTCAAACTTATAAGATGGCTTGTGAGAGTGGCTATCAGTAAAAGTTATAACCAAACGCGCCAAAACGCGGGCTGAATTTTCGATATTTCCCCAAGCAGTTCTTGCTTCCCACCATCTCGAATAAGCCGAATTATTTCTAAAAGCAATAAAAATTGCTAAAGCTGAACCCAGAACTCCGGTAATTGCAAAATTAATCGAAAAATTTGTGAAGCCACCAAATGTTATTATTGCCCAAACTGCGAAACTCCAGAAAATTGAGAATAACATACTATTTTGAATGAATGTCCAAACTTTTAGAGGTGAAAAATTTCTTTTTAATATCAATTTATTTCTCCCGAGAAATTTATGCCGAATAATAGAATTGAATCAAATTTTTTTACCCTGCTTATCACAACGCTTTCAAAATTATAATTATAAGATAACCGGACTGATAACCCTTTGTAAAGATTAAAATCAAGAGAGGCATTTAAATAAAATCGATTATTAGCAAAATTTTTAATATCTGCCTGATACCACATTTCATACAGTAAGTGAGTATTTCCTGAAATTATGGGCTGTTTACCCGCAATTCTCCCCGTGATTCTTTGAACAGCTATATTGTTGTTACCGTTAAACTCGCTATTTGAAAAAATTACACCATCATAAACAGCGTTCTCGTGCGTCAATGTTAGGGAAATCTTACAAGAAGTATTTCCCTTGTTCATTAAGACCGCTGTAATTCCTGCTCCTATTTGATACCTTGAATCAATTGCTTTACGCTTGTTTGACTCCCACCAAAACATAATATAAGGATAGAGATCACTTTTTGGGTAGAGGTAGAAAAAATTCCTTGAAAAAAAGTCGTTTTCCGTGTTTTTATTCCCTATTTCGCCATATTGATATGTATTAAAACTTTTGACAGCCCAATTATCAGCGAGATAGGAAGCACTTAATGAAGCTAATATCAGCAATCTTTCAACATTTCCGGAGATTAAGTTACCGTTAGCGCCTGCCGAGAAAGTATAGCCCGGTTTATCGTTATCAGTTAGCTGTGATAACCCGGAAAAATTCAAGGAAATTATGATTATGAGGATTTTTAAAACTTTCATTTGGATAATCAGATAAAAAATGGGGGAATTGACACAAACTGACAAATCCCCCTGATTTAGCCAATAATTAAATACCTAATGCTTCAATTACAGATTTAGCTGTTACTCCGCCGGAAAATTGCTGTTGACCGGTAATAAGTCTGCCGTCTCTAACTACAAAGGGCTTAAACATTCCTCCGGTAATAAAATTTGTGTCATTTATTTTTTTAGCTTCTTCTTCAATCCAAAAGGGTTGAATTTTCATTCCTACATAACTATCGGCAAATTGTTCTTCACTGTTTGCAAAGCCTGTCCAAGTTTTACCGGAGGCTAATAAACTGCCGCCGGACAATTTAGTTTTGAGAAGGATACAAGTAGCGTGACAAACAATTGCGAGAACTTTTCCTGCTTCGTAAAAATTTGCCGCTAATTTGTGCAAATCTTCGTTTTCGATAAAAGTGTACATAGGAGATTGACCACCTGCTAAAAAGAGAGCATCATAATCGGCAACATTGATTTCCGAAATACTTTTAGTGTTTTTTAACAGTTGAGAATGTTTAGCCGATTTTTTAAAGCCGAGGCTGATTAAATCATTTGCCGAGTAACCGCTTTGGTCTTCGGGATCGCTGAAACTATCGGCAATTAAATCACCGCCATCAGGGGAGTAAAAATCTACCTGATATCCGTTTTCTGTAAATTCAAAATACGGGTGAGTAACTTCAGCCCACCAAAAGCCGATTTGCCAACCGGTTTGTTTTGATGTTGAGGCGTTTGCAACAATTAATGCAACTTTTTTTGGTTTTTCAGGATTCATCATATTGATGTTAGCACTCATTAAATTATTCCTTTTTTTGTTAAATTGTTGCACTAATTTACGGCACTTGAAACCCGTGTAAAATATTCTTACTTCAAAGTTTAATACTCACTTTTTGGTGAGTTACAGGAGATTTATTAAAATGCCTGAATTTATCTATGACCATAAACTTTACTATAATCCGGTTGAGTTTGCTTTAGACCGGATAGGCGGAGCTTGGAAAATGCCAATATTGTGGAGGCTGAGAGACAAAACTATGCGTTATTCCGAATTGAAAAAAGATATTCCGAAAATAACGCACAAAATGCTATCCGCTCAACTTAAAGAGCTTGAAAAAGAGGGATTTATTAATAGATTGGTTTACGCCGAAGTACCGCCCAAGGTTGAATATTCTTTGACCGAGAGGGGAAAGCGTTCAATTGAGATTATTACAGTTATTCGAAATTATGGACTCGAACTTATGAAAGAATTCGGAATTGAAAAGTGAGTGAATTTACTCAGAAAGATAAGTGAGTGCTATTGGGAAAATCCTTAATTTGTACCTCCGGATAGTATTTATGGGTCTGCAACCTGCATAATTATTCTACAACTTCACTAAAACAAGTAAATAAAAACAAGTTAATTTTAGGCACGATTTTTGATGTAATATATTCAAAATGTAGTTTCTCTGTCGATAAATAGCGTATTATTGAATTATTAGTCAAATTTGCGTCTTATCTTCGGAGATTGAGTGGCTTTTTATTCAGAAATGAGATTAAAATTCTCATTTTTGACAAAACTAATTTGAATACCAATTCCGGATTTATTAATGAAAAAATCATTACTGTTTCTACTACTCACTGTAATATTCGTTCATTCTTCAATGAATAGTCAAACCACGCTTGAATCAATAAAAAATAATACTAACTTAGATACTCTAATGAAGTTTGTAAAAGAACTATCGGGAGTAGTTCCGGTATTAGTTGACGGTCAAACATATACAATTGCATCGCGTCATAAAAATTACCCCGGAAACGATATAGCTATGAACTATATCAGGCAAAAGTTGGAAAACTATGGGTATAACACCGCTATTCAAACATTTAGTACAACAGGTAAAAATGTTCTTGGTACAAAAACAGGAACTCTCTATCCAAACAAAAAATATATAATCTGTGCCCACTTTGACGCAATGCCTTCAGGACCTGTTGCTCCCGGCGCAGATGACAACGCAAGCGGTACGGCTGCCGTACTTGAAGCTGCAAGAATTCTTGCAAACTATCAATTTCCTTTTACTGTTATCTTTGCTCTTTGGGATGAAGAAGAACAGGGATTAATTGGTGCAACATATTACGCAACTCAAGCTGTAAATAACCAGGACTCAATTCTTGGCGTAATAAATATGGATATGATTGCTTGGGATTCAAATAATGACGGAAAAGTCAAAGTACACACAAAAAATATAGCTCAATCTTACGCGCTTTCTAATAAAATGATCGAGTTAAACACGGCATTAAATATCGGCTTAGACCCAATAATTAAAGACCCGGGTATTACCGCAAGCGACCATGCACCGTTTTGGGCAAGAAATTACAGCGCAATTTTACTCATCGAAGAAGATGTTGCTGATTTTAATAGTTACTATCATACAGTAAACGATGTTTGGACTCACTTTAATCAGCCCTATTTTCTGAAGTCAGCACAATTAGCAATAACTACATTCGCAAATTTTGCTCTGAACTATAATCTCAATATTGCGCATACTCCGCAACCATCAATAAATCACAACGGAGATATTGTTGTTACTGCCAATTTAATGACAGGATTACCGCTTGGTACAGGAGTATCATCACCTAAACTTTATTACAGAATCAATCATGGTGGCGGTTATTCGCAGTTTGTTTCGGTAAACGGTAACCCTGCATCATCACCGGAAGCGATTTATAATTTTACCATTCCCGGTCAGTTATTAGGAACTGCAGTTGAATATTACATAGCTGCTCAAGACAGTGAGGGTAATTTGGTTGTTACAATGCCTCCGGGTGGTTCCGGTATAAATCCGCCTGGGTCAGTACCTCCGCCAACCGCTTACCGTTTTTATGTTGCAAATATTGAAATGGTAATGGCAGATAGTGCAGATAATACTGCTAATTGGACTACAACCGGTACTTGGGGTACAACCACCTCAAAATTTGTTTCTCCACCATCTGCTTTCACTGAATCACCTGCGGGAAATTATGCTAACAATCTAAATATTACGATGACTTTAAACGGTGATATTCAACTTCAATCCGTTTTGGGTGCAGTTCTTACTTTTAACTCGCAATGGGATATTGAAGCTGATTATGATTACGGACAAATATTAATTTCAACCAATAACGGCACAAATTGGATTCCGTTAGCCGGGCAATATACAAACCCGGGAACCGGTACTTTTCAACCGGCAGGGCAACCTTTATATGACGGGCTTCAAAATACATGGATAACCGAAAATGTTGATATTTCGGCTTACTCGGGTCAATCATTAAAACTCCGCTTTTTATTCAGGTCAGACGGCTCACTTCAAAAAGATGGCTGGTATATTGACAATCTAAAAGTCTCCGCATACTCAATTGTTCCTGTTGAACTACTTAGCTTTACGGCAACCTCAACAGAGTCAGGTATAAATTTAAGTTGGACTACCGGTTCAGAATTAAATAACAAAGGTTTTGAAGTTGAACGCTCAAGCGATAATAAAACTTTTTACACCATTGGTTTTGCTGAAGGTAGAGGTACAACCACCGGAGTTTCAACATACAATTTCTTAGACGAATCACCTGTTCAAGGGATCTCTTTTTATAGATTAAAACAAATTGATTTTGACGGTACATTTAAACATTATGAGTCAGTTCAAACAGATTTCAAACCTAATTTTACATTTGAATTAAATCAAAATTATCCAAATCCTTTTAATCCTTCAACCGTAATTAATTATTCGATTGAAGAAGAAGGGGTTACAATAATAGAGATTTACGATGTTTTAGGCTCTAAAATTTATAGTGAAGTAAACGAAAATCAAAAGCCGGGTAAATATTCATTCCGGTTTGATGCTTCTAAATTACCCGCAGGTACTTATGTTTATAGACTCTATAACAACGGTAACACTGCAGTTAAAAAAATGATGTTGTTAAAATAGTTTGATTTTTTTAGGGTTTCCGGTTCAGTGAAATGAAAATATCATTAATTGACCGGAAACCTTGTTTTAAAGGTGGAATATTAGTGAGTATTTTTTAATTTCTTCCGGTTAAAATCAAGTTTCAAAAATAAATATAGTTTGGTTTTAATTGTGGAGTACAATTACAAAAATATATGAAATGTGGCACTTATTAGTGATTTTTTATTTACAGTTTTTATACTATTTTGCCGTTGCAAAAAGAAATATTTAGTAGAAATTTTTTAATTCAAAATAAATTAATATAAAATATAAACAACGGATTTTCAGTGTGAATCATTTAGAGGCAGTAGAATTTACTAATCAAAGCCCTTTAGTATCTAAAACTGACAAGATTAGTTTTTATGAAAATGTGAAGAGATCATTTGATGTAATTATCTCACTCATTGCTATTCCTCTATTTATTCCTTTTTTACTTCCCATTTTAGTTGTTGCCTGGTTTCAGACAAAGAAATTCCCCATTTTTATTCAAGAGCGTGGTTTATCTCTAACTAACTCACGAATAAAAATTTTCAAAATAAGAACGATGAAAAAATCGCCGGTAAAAGTTGAAGATTTAAACTCAATTTTTATAAAAGAAAATACAGCCTATCATGTAAGTTCATTCGGAAAGTTTTTAAGGAAAACGGGTATAGATGAGTTCCCTCAATTCTTTAATGTACTGAAAGGGGAAATGAGCATTTTTGGTCCACGCCCTTTAATGATAAGTGATTTAGAATTGATTAAGCAAAATGACCCCAAAATATATGAACTCCGCAACACACTTAAGAGCAAACCGGGTATCAGCGGAAGTTGGCAATTGTTTGGTAACAGGGAAAACGGTTTAACAGATCTAATTAAATACGATTTGCTGTATGATTCATTAAAATCATTCTCTTACGATTCAAAATTATTTTTTCTTACT
>JACSRR010000467.1 GCA_014879635.1 Ignavibacteriaceae bacterium
TTAGCTAAAGTACCGGTACAGGAAATTTAAACAAGAAAATTATTGCCACCGAAAAATCAGGTGAACCACCTAATGTACCAAAAATAGATATTCCGCCCGATTCCCCCTGCTCAACGGGTTTAAATGTTAACACGCTGATAGTAGAAGTTTTTCTGAGAGTTCCTATTTCGGTTGCCCAAGTATCTGCACACACGGTTGCTATTGATACAATATAAAGATAGTAGATTAGTTCTGCAGGGTAAATAGTGTAGATTAACATCAACACCCCGGGAATAACACCGTTTGCTAATAATTGACCTAAATTTCTATTTCCCCCTTTCTCAAATTTTTCATCTACTTGATTGTTTTTTCTTTTCCTAATTTTAGAAAGAAGACTCGATAAGATAAAAAAAGTTAGAATCGGTAAAGCCCATTTCCATCCCCCAGAACCAAATATTACCGAACCGAGTATAAATGCACCGGCTGCACCGTCTTTTTTTAGAAATTTTAGTTCGTAAGATATAAAGCTTATAAACGCTGCAAGTAAGGTGCCTTGTAAAAATATTTCTAAATTCTCTCCGTTCATTTCATGAAAAAGATAATGTGTCATAAATACGGCAAGTACGGGGACAGAAAAATTATCGAAACCCTTTGAAGAAATTGCCTCTGTTACTGCCAATAAAACACTTAACGAAATTATAGACCCCGTTAGTAAAATAAACAGATACAGGTTACTCTGATAAAAAAATGATAAATCGGCAATAAAATATCCGGCTAAAATAGAGGCAGCCGTTAAGGTAAATATTCCCGACCCAAGATAAGTTTTTTTGTCTGCTGTAAGTCTAAATTCTTTATTTCCAAAATAAATTCCTGACAATGCTGCCGAGGGGTCTGCAAAAGTTAAAATTACTAACCCTAAAAAAATGCTATCAATATTAACAAAATAGGATAATGTCAAAACAGTGAAAAAAGTGACCGGGAAATAGAATATTCCCCAAGACTTCCTTTGTTTTTCTTCAATTTGTTCAAGGAGATTTTTCTGAATTGCAAAATAGATGGCTATTGCAGCTAAAATTGATGCAATAATAAGAAATTCCCTACTTTCGACTAAATAAATTGAAATAGATAAGCAGACACCTGCAATAATGTGTAACAATTTTCTTGCAACTTCACGGCTTATTAATTTCATAGATGCCATTATTTCAAGAATTACGATAGAAATTGCAATAATAATTATTAACAACCCGGCATTTAACACCACTTCTAATTCAAACACATTAACCTCTTTTAGCCAAAAAGCTGTCTAAAGCTCTGATTCCAAAAATTGCAGCTTTTCTGCCCCCGCACTTCTCCAAAATTTCAAACATTTTATATAAATCATCCGTCTTTAATCCGGTTCTTATAGAG
Organism: Ignavibacteriaceae bacterium; assembly: GCA_014879635.1. Classification (GTDB taxonomy): domain Bacteria; phylum Bacteroidota; class Ignavibacteria; order Ignavibacteriales; family Ignavibacteriaceae; genus BA9. The sequence goes on from JACSRR010000467.1 coordinate 1,387, forward strand.
CCTCGCAAATGAGAAATCAATTGTTCTTCAAATTCAAGAACACATAAACATACTACCGCCGTAATCTCCCGCTCTTGTAAGGAAACCCCCTCTCTGGAAAATACTTTACCATAACCTTCTGAAATAAACCACCGGGAAAGCGAAGGAGAGAGTTTTTCTATATTTTTTATCAGTTTAAATAGACGGTCACCATAAATCTTTTCTGCCACCGTTAATCCTTTATCGTATAATTCAACTTGATTTTCCGGCGGTAATGTTTCAAGATTGCCAAAGTGATTATTAAAAATTTTTAACGAATTTAGAGCCGAAGGATAACCTGCAAAAAGATATGTTTGAAGAATACACTCGTAAATTACGGTTAATTGAATCTCTCCTTTAATTGAAGAGAATAATTTTTCAAGTTTCCTGTATTTTTTAGAAACCGCAAAATAGATAATTTTTGTAAGAAGGTAATTTTGTACCGTAAGCGGAGAGTACCGGCTAAAATCTTTTGTTGTGTTTTGATTGGAATTCATATTGAGTTCATAAAATAAAAAAGGCTGCTTAAAAGCAGCCTTATTGATAAACTCTTTACTTTATTAAGGATAGTTCGTAATTGGCAGTGGCAGCGTAAGTAGGATCGGTTGCTGCTTTCTGTAAAAACTCACGGGCTTTAGTTAAATCACCTTTTTGTTTGTAAGAAACGCCGATGTAATAGTTAGGACCGCCGGCGCTGATAGATTTTCTGTTATCTAATGCAGCTTGAGCTGCGGCAATACTTTTGTCATAATCAGCTAAATCATAATTCGCTCTTGCTAAAAGTAAGTAAGCAGCATCGTATTTCTCTTGTTCAACGGCTTTATTAGCAAGCCTAACTGCTTTTGCTGCATCACCGTTTGCAAGGGCGTCTTGTGCTTGCTTAGTGTAAGTTCTTGAAATAGCAGATTTGGCAGCCGATTTCATCTTTGCATTTGTAGAAACCGAAATCACCTTTTCAAAATCAGCTAATGCTTCGTCAAACATATTTAAAGAGAAATAAGAGCCGCCGCGTGCATTATAACCTAAATCAAAGTCAGGCTTTAATTTTATACATTCGGTTAGTGTAACAATAGATTCTTGATGAAGATTTAATTTCTTCTGCGAGATTCCCTTGTTGTAGTAAATTCTGTAATCTTTAGATATTGCTAAAGCTTTATCATAAGACTGAATTGCTCCGTTAAAATCACCTGCCTCTCTTTTTGAGTTTCCTTCATTATACAGCTTCTTGGCATCTTCTGCCATATCCTGAGCGTTAACAAATTGAAAACTTAAAAAGAGAGCTAAAATGATTGCAGCTAATCTTTTAGACATGTATGTCCTCCAATAGTTTTTGTAGGGATAGGTACTTTGTGCGGAAGACGGGACTTGAACCCGTACTGTCTCTTATACACATCTGACGCTGCCGACGACGGA
>JACSRR010000216.1 GCA_014879635.1 Ignavibacteriaceae bacterium
TTCTGCTATAAAAACAAATCTTCAGTTTATACACTAAAAGTTTAGCAATTTAACTAAAGTACTGATACAGGAAATTTAAACAAGAAAATTATTGCCACCGAAAAATCAGGTGAACCAATAAACTTGAAGTTGTGCTTTAGCTTACATTATGAGCTCATTATTTGACTTTGCTCTATAAAATTCGTAAATTTAACTGTGGAAAACCTTTTTTAGGTAGAAATGGGGAAGCGTGTAATTGCTATTAAAATAAATCACATAATAATAGCAAAAAACAAATCTTATGGAGGATTTATGAAACACTTGGTACAATTAATAGTTGTACTTCTTTTTTTCGCCGGATCCATTAACGCACAAACTTCAAACAGATATTTAGAAACTTTTGAAAGCGGTAACGGTGCCGGTTGGGCATTTCTCACTTCAGCAAATTGTTTTATTCAAAATGGCAATTTAAATGTAGTTTACAGTTCTGATGATCTCGAAATAGTTACTCTCTACCCCCCTGTAGGCGCTACCGTAAATGATTTTTCACTTGAACTTTTTGTTGATCCGCTTTCGCAAGCAGATGGGGGATTTATCGGAAGATTAGGATTTAATTCTGCAATCGGTATGCAATTTATTGAGAATGAGATGAGGTTAGTTTATTCTTCCAACATCGGAAACTTTATGAATCCTAACTTCACAACTCTATATTCCGGAATATCAACCGGAATTTCGGCAAAGGTTAAAATGACCGTTCAAAAAGCTGCTAATGATTTGGTGGTATCTATTTATTTTGACGATGTTCATCAATATACCGGTACAATTGTTAACGCTCACCCATCCTTATTTTCCGGAAATATTTTAATTGAAGTGGTTGGTGAAGACATCAATTTCAGAATTTCGCAAGTTGATCTGCATTACAATCCCTATATCCCCCACACATCCAATTACTTTGAGGAAAGTTTTTCTACTGAAAGTACTCCTTGGATAAAATTCGGCAATTTTGATTTAATTGGTACCGGCATAACAATTTCAAACGGAAAACTCAATATTAATACAGGGACAAGTAACTCTTATAAAAGTATGTATGTTGCTTCACCGATAGGAGCAGTTACCGATTTTGAAATGAGTGCAACCGGTTCCGGTGATTTAAATGACGGTAGATTCGGAATGTACAGAATCGGGTGTTATACTTTTTATATGGGGTATTATATTGAAGATGACTTTATTAAACTCTGCTACGGAGTTGACCCTAATTCTCCCCCAATAGATATTGCTCAGGCACCTTTTACACCTCCTGCACCCGGAGGTAGTTTAGCATTGAAGCTGAAAATTCAAAACACGGGTAACAATATGTCGTTAAGTGCTTTTGTTGAGAATGTTCTTGCTGTTTCAGGCAATGTATCTTTGGAGAATACCCGTTATCACACAGGGCATCTTGTATTCGGAGTAGATGCAGATGATCAAGGGTTTGCAAACATGGAGTTTGATAATGTTGTTATTAGCTACAATAAGTTTGTTACCTCAATTGATGACGAAACAATTCCTGCGGCATATTTTTTGAGTCAAAATTATCCTAACCCGTTTAATCCCGTTACAAAAATAAATTATTCGATTACAAAATCAGAAAGGGTTAAACTTTCGGTTTATGATATTCTTGGCAACGAAATAACAATTTTGGTTAATAATACTTTAGAACCGGGTGTTTATGAGGCATCATTTGACGGTTCAAATTTAACAAGCGGAGTCTATATTATCAGAATTCAGTCAGATAGCTTTAACGAAAGCAAAAAAATGGTTCTGATGAAATAAGTAGTAAATGATTGAACATCTTTACGGGGCTGTTATTTTTAGCAGCCCTTTTTTATTTTGGAGAGCCGGAAAAGTAGTTTAATATTATTTCACGATTTGCAGAGGTAAATGCAACTAATTTTTTATAGCCCGTTAATCCGAATTTTATGGCAATGTTCTGTCTGTAATTTTGAACCGTTTTTAAACTTAATTGAAGGTTCTCTGCTATTTGAGGACTTGTGAGGTTTTCGGTAATCATTTTTAGAATTTTAGTTTCGGTGAGAGAAAGTAACTTCAAACTTTCAACCAGTGGATATTCTTTTTTTTGTTTTCCTTCAAGTATATTCTTTAATATTTCGGAAGTAAACTTCCTCCCGTTAACTACTTCGTTAATACATTGATTCAAATCTTCAGAGAGGGATTCTTTCAGAACATAGCCAACCACTCCCGAATCGGCTGAGCCTTTCAAATACTCTATATCGTCAATACTTGTTAGAATTATTACCCTTGTTTTGATGCTCTTGTCTGAAAGTTCACGAGCAATTCCGATGCCGGAGAGATCGTTCATCGAAACATCTAACAATGCTAAATCGGGTTTATTTTCCAAAATAAAATCTACTGCTTGGCTACCTTTTGTAGTCGAAAACGACAATTTTAATATTTTATTTGAGTTAATTACTTTTTCGAGAGATATGAGAAAAGCAGGTTGATCGTCTGCAATGACCACAGTGAATGGTGCTGAGTTAGTCAAAGTTTAAGGATTCCGGTATATTTAATTATTTTCTGAAATGGCTCATAAATTAATTTTATCTAATTAATAATTTAGTTTTTTTCATAACACTTTGCAATCCGGATTTTAATGCTACTTTAAATTAATTTTATTACAAAATGGAGTTTGAAGTTTCGGGAGTTGAATATTTATCCACAGAGAGCAGGTAGAGAGCACAGCAAAAAGTTGAAAATACTATGCTGAAAGTTTTAGGGTTACTTGTTAGAAAAGAAAATGACAGAAAAATTTCAACTTACAAGTACAAAAATGGAATTGAAAATGTAAATTTAAATCTTAAATTTTA
>JACSRR010000191.1 GCA_014879635.1 Ignavibacteriaceae bacterium
AGTTTCTATTTCTTTTCCGTTTACTAAAACAGCAATATCAATTTTGGTATTCAAAGTCTTTAATTGATCTTTATTGAATACTAACATAAACTTGCCTTCATACACTTGTTGTGCATCTACTTTCGAATCTCCCCCTAATATTTTAATTTCCCCGTCGATATTTTTAATTTTAAAATCTACGGGAATAGATTCAAATGTTTTGTTTATCAAATGAAAATTGTAAAGGTTACTAATTTTGTTTTCCGGTTGATCTTGATATAACATACCCGGTGTTCTCAAAATATTCACTTCAACATCTTTTCGAGATATTATCAATATTGATGTGATAATTATGAGCAAAGTTAAAAACACAGAATATAGCCCGAGTCTGAGCGAAAACTTGAACTTCTTCCCTTCTCTAACTCCGTTTAATGAATCAATTCTTATTAATCCTTCCGGTTTTTTAATTTTATTCATAACATAATCACAAGCATCCATACATGCGGTACAATTCACGCATTCTAACTGTATTCCGTTTCTGATATCAATTCCTGTGGGACAAACATCTACACATAATTTACAATCTATACAATCACCGTTGGTTCTTATTTCGTTTCTATTTATTTTACCTCTCGGTTCACCTCGTATAAAATCATAAGCCACAACTAAAGAGTTTTGGTCTAATAAAACGCCTTGTAATCTACCATAAGGGCAAACAATTACACACGCTTGTTCCCTAAACCACCAAAATACAAAAAAGAACAAACCTGTGAACACATTTAAAGCTACAAATCCTGTCCAATTTTCAGAAGGCGGAGAAGAAACTACTGACATTACTTTGTCAATTCCTATCAGATATGCCATGAAGGTATGAGATATAATATAAGATATCCCTAAAAAAATGAAGAACTTGGTTGTTCTTTTTAACAGTTTCTTTCCTGACAGAGGTGCCGCTGCAAGCTCTCTTTGCTGTTTAGAATCACCATCTATCCAATATTCAATTTTTCTGAAAACCATTTCCATAAAAATAGTTTGAGGGCATGCCCAACCACAGAATATCCTGCCATATACTGCAGTGAATAAAACGACAAAAACAATTGTCGCAATCATTACTAAAACAACTATATGAAAGTCATAAGGACCAAAGGAAAGCCCAAAAAAAATAAAAATTCTATCGATAAAATTGAAGAGAACCAAAGGTTGCCCATTAACTTTAATTAAGGGCAACCCGAATAAAATCAAAAGAAGTATTACCGCAACAATTGAGCGATAGTTGTGAAATTTACCTGATGGTTTCTTTGGGTAAATCCACTCTCTTTTACCAGTAGTTTTACTTATTGTAGATATTGAATCCCTAAATTCATTCTCATTGTTATCGACTTCATTTTCCATTTTATCTTTCCGTTGACACTAATTTATTCAGATTCCGGTTCAACAATAATATCACCTTGAGCCGGTTTTAAAACCACACCGGCAGGTACTTCATTATTTTTCATATTTATTACATAACTTGAAACTTCTTGCATTTCTTTACCGCTGAGCAAAGATTTCCAACTTATCATACCTTTTTCAACTACTCCTTGCTCAACCACCTTATAAACATCTTTAATACCGCCACCATGAATCCAGTTTGGATCAATTAGATTAGGACCAACCAATCCCTCTCCATAGTTACCGTGACATGTGGCGCAGTTTTTATCATAAATAATTTTACCTTTTGATAATGCACCTGCATCAGTAAGTAGAGTAACATTAGATAAGTTAATAAGTACATTATCTTTTGTATAAGCAGCAATAGCTATTTCAGCTTGTCTAACTTCATTCGCATATTCTTCTGCGCTACTTGGTCCGCTTCCAAATACATGATAATAAACTAAATATGCGGCACTCCAAATTATTGTAATATAGAAGAGTGCTTTCCACCAGGGAGGTAGATTATTATCCAGTTCCCTGATACCGTCAAACTCATGATCAAATAAAATTTCTTCTTCCTTTTCAACGGGTTTAGCATCATTTATTTTGTGTAAAATTGTAGCCAACATAGCTTTTTCTTCAGAACCGCTTTTGCTATGGCCAATTAAAAATACAAAAGTAATAAGTGCTAAGAACCCTAAAAAGATTAGAAAAGCAATATTAACATAAGCGTCTGCATCAAAATCGCCTGCAGCAAAAATATTGCTAAAGTTTAACAAAACAAGAGCAAAAACTATACGGAGTTTAAAGATATTTCTCATAAATTTTTCCAATTTTTGAGTTATTTAATTTCGTTATTTGAATTATCCGAAACGGCGTCATCTTCTTCAAGAGGCAACATTTCGGCTCTGTGAACTTTTCCTTTATCCATTCTGATTACTTTTATAAGCATAATAGAAAAAATGCTGAAAAAGAGTAGCAATGAAATTACAGGATATATTTCTACATCGTTAATGTGAGTCAATATCTGTCTAATCATAATATTTCCTTAATTAGCTACTACCGGTGTAGCTTTGATATCTCTGCCTAATCTTTGTAAATAGGCAATTAAAGCAATAATCTCTTTTTCTGCAGTTACATCAATTCCCTGACCTTGAAGTTCTAAAGCAATTTCTTCTGCTTGCTTAACTAAAACATCAATGGCAATTTGGTCAAAACCTTCAGGGTAAGGAACTCCTAATTTTTGCAAAGCTCTTATTTTTGTACCCGTATTGCTAATTTCGAGTGTTTTATTTGCAAGCCATGGGTAAGGTGGCATTAAAGAACCAGGTGACATTGTAGTAGGGTCAATCATGTGATGATAATGCCACTGATTTGGATATTTTCCGCCTACTCTCATAAGATCGGGACCGGTTCTTTTAGAACCCCATAAAAACGGATGGTCATAAACATATTCGCCCGCTTTCGAATATTCTCCGTAGCGTTCAGTTTCAGACCTGAATGGCCTAACTAATTGCGAGTGACAGTTATTACACCCTTCACGAATATAGATATCTCGACCCTGTAATTCAAGTGGGCTGTATGGGGTTACAGAAGATATAGTCGGAATATTAGTTTTAACTAAAAATGTAGGAATAAACTCAACTATTCCTCCAATTAAGATAGCAACAGTTGCTAAGAGAGTAAATTGTACCGGTCTGGTTTCAATCCATTTGTGAGGTTTGGATATTTCAAATTTTTCCGGCTTTTTATCCAATGCAGGAGCTTGAGCCTCTTCATTTTCAACAAATTTTCCTTGTTTCATCGTTTTATAAAGATTATAAACCATTACAAGAACACCGAGAATGTATAATAAACCACCCACAGAGCGGATTATATACATCGGAACAATCTGTAAAACAGTTTCAAGGAAATTCGGGTACTGAAGCAATCCTGTCGGAGTGAATTGTTTCCACATTAATGATTGAGTTACACCACTCCAATACATTGCGGAAGCATAGAAAACAATACCTAAGAAACCGACCCAAAAATGATAATTCGCTAATTTTTTAGAGTACAGTTCAGTTTTATAAAGTTTAGGTACAATCCAGTATAGTATCCCGAAAATCAAGAATCCGTTCCATCCCAAACCGCCAATATGCACATGTGCAATTATCCAATCAGTGAAGTGAGCAAATGCGTTAACACCTTTTAGTGAGAGTAGCGGACCTTCAAAAGTAGACATACCGTATGCAGTAATTGCAACAACCATAAATTTAAGAACCGGCTCTTCCCTCACCTTATCCCAAGCACCCCTCAATGTCAGAAGTCCGTTTATCATACCACCCCATGAAGGAGCAATTAACATTATTGAGAACACGGTACCTAATGACTGTGCCCAATCAGGAAGTGCACTGTATAATAAGTGATGAGGTCCTGCCCAAATGTATAAAAAGATCAATGACCAAAAGTGAATGATTGATAATTTATAAGAATATACCGGCCTATTAGCAGCTTTGGGTAAAAAGTAGTACATTAAGCCCAAGAATGGAGTTGTCAAGAAAAACGCAACTGCATTATGCCCGTACCACCATTGCACCAAAGCATCCTGAACACCTGCATAAACAGGATAACTTTTTACAAGATCAACCGGAATAGCAATAGAATTGACGATGTGTAATACAGCAACTGTCACAAAAGTAGAAATATAAAACCATATAGCAACATACATTTGTTTTTCACGCCTTTTGATGATAGTCATAATCATATTAGCGCCAAAAACCACCCAAACAACAGCAATCAAAACATCAATTGGCCATTCTAACTCAGCATACTCTTTACTTGTGGTTATTCCCAAAAGGAAAGTAACAGCTGCAAGAACAATTATTATTTGCCAGCCCCAGAAGTTAATCCAGCTCAGAGTATCGTTAAACATTCTCGATTTACACAGTCTTTGCAACGAGTAATAAATACCCATAAACATCGCATTACCTATAAAAGCGAAAATTACGGCGTTTGTGTGTAGTGGCCTGAGTCTTCCGAAAGATGTGTATTCAAGATTAAAGCTCAGTGCGGGAATAAAGAGTTGAAGAGCGATAATTAATCCTACAAGCATTCCAACTACACCCCAAATTGTGGTTGCAATTGCAAATGCTTTGACAATCTTATTATCGTACTTAAATGTATCAAGTTGCATTAGATAACTCCTCTATGCTTTTTTTTCAAGTTTATCTTGTTTATTATTTGAAATTTTGTTTTTATCACTAAGATCATCGTCAAAAAGAACTCTAACGGAGGGTGTGTAAGTATCATCCATTTGCCCTGATTTTACTGCCCAGAAAAAAGCAATTAAAAATATTAATGCAACAAAAAGACTTGCACCAATCAAAATATAAAACACACTCATAAAAGACCTCTTTTCTTGGAAGCTAAAACTGTTCCGGTAAAACTTATTAAAATCACACTTATCGAACTCAAAGGCATCAAAATGGCTGCGAAAAGTGGTGTCAAATTTCCTTGAACTGCAACGGTTACACCAACAATATTATAAATAAACGATATCACTAAATTAATCTTTATTACATTTAAACTGTCCTTAGCCAGTTTGATAAAATTTCCGATTTTAGAGAGTTCATCCGCCCTCAAAATTACATCGCTACTCGGAGTAAAACTCATCAAGTCTTCTGTAACTGAAATTCCGGTGTCAGAACTTCCCAAAGCTCCTGTGTCGTTTAATCCGTCACCAATCATCATTACACTTTGAAATTCATTCTTAATTTTGAGAATAAAATCTCTTTTATCTGCCGGTGACATGTTAAAATGCAAATTATCCGCATTCAAAAAGTACTTAGAAAGATATTCTCTCTCTGAATCATTATCTCCCGATAAAAGGAAAACCTCATATTTATCATGAAGTTTTTTTATAGAATCAAGAACTTCTGTTCTATAACTATTAGTGATTTTAAAATATCCGCGATAATTATTATTTATAGCAATATGCACTTTTGTTGTTTCGTGACTATCAACAGATAATTTGTCAGATACGGTTATCCCATTATTATTTAAATACTTAAGTGAACCGGTTAAAACCTTAAATTCACCGGTTACACACTCGGTTCCTAATCCGGCAAATTCATTAAACAGATCAGGTTTAACTTCTAAACTTTCCTCAAGATGCTTATAAATAATTTTACTAAGAGGATGCAAAGAGTTTTTTACTGAAGTTTTAACTAAAGTTTTTTCGAAATCATCAAGGGTTGTTCCTACAAATTCTATGCCAAAATATTTATTTGATGTAACGGTTCCTGTCTTGTCGAAAACTATAGCTTTTGTCTGTGCAATTTTTTCAAGCGAAACCGCATTTTTTAAGTAAAATTGGTTTTTACCTAAAAGTCTTAGCGTATTTCCAAATGTAAAGGGAGTACTCAATGCAGCTGCACAAGGACAAGCAATTATAAGAATAGATGAAAATACAGTAACAGCGTGTACCCAACCGGAAGGCAACCAGAATACAAATGCTGCAATTGAAATTGTCAATAGTATATAAACAAAGTATTTACTTATTAAATTAGAAAGATTAGTGTAAACACTGATTAACTTTTTAGTTTGCTTAAACTCATTCCACAAATTTGTTAAATAGCTTTGAGAAACATCTCTGTACAATTCAAGTTCAATGATACCGCCGTGTTGCCTGCCGCCGGCAAATATTTTATCACCCACTTTTCTTATTTGAGGTATTGATTCACCTGTTACAAAGCTGTAATCAATATTTGCATTGCCTGAAAGTAGATAACTATCAGCGGGTATAACTTCGTTATTTCTGATTAGTATTTTATTTCCCTTTTCTAATTTTGAAAGCGGAACGGGTGTTTCTACCCCATCCTTTTTCACGACAACTGATATCGGGAAATATGACTTAAAATTTCTCTCAAAATTAAAAAAGTCGTAGGTCTTTGTCTGGAATATTTTACCAATTAAAAGCAGAAATATAAGTCCGGTAAAACTATCTAAATAGCCCGGACCCGAATCTGTAAAAATCTCAAATAAACTTCTAAAGTATAAAGCTAAAATTCCGAGAGTGAGAGGAAAATCGATGTTTATTGTTCCGCTTTTTAGTCCCTTCCATGTTGACACATAATAGTAAGAAGCCGAATAAAAAAAGACTGGAATTGATAAGGCAACCATCAAATAGCGGAAAAAATTTCCGAGTGATTCAGGGTTATCCGTAATTGCAAGATACTCAGGAAAACTTAACATCATCACATTACCGAATGCAAAACCGGCTATTCCCAGCTTTATATATAATGAGCGGTTAGTGTTCTTTTTTGATTCCTGGTCTAAGTTTTCAAAACTTAAATCAGGTTCATAACCTATTCTGTCTAATAAAGTTACTAAGGTGCTTAGTTTAAGTTTGGTTTTAAATTTTACGAATAATTTTTTGGCGGGGAAATTTACTTTCGATTCTAAAATATTTTCATCAAAGCGGGTAAGATTTTCAAGAAGCCATATACAAGATGAACAATGCATATCCGGAATCATAAAAGAGGCTTGCGATATTTCACTATCCGAATAATTGACAAATTTATCCTTTAATTCATCAATATCTAAATAGGAGTAATCCTTTGATTCAAAACTGTTTTTTTTGGACTTTCCGGGGTTATCCGAGTATGAATAGTAATTGCAGAGATTATTCTCCTCAAGAATCTCGTAAACCATTTTACATCCTTCACAACAGAACGACTTGTCTTGAAGTAAAACGGGATTCTCAGGATTTTTTTCACCACAGTGATAACACCGGGTAATATTTAGTTTTAAGACCTCTTCTTTTTCAGGCATCTTGATTTTATTATAAGGGCGAAATGAACAAGGGTTATTCTAAAAAATTAGAATAACCCTGAAAAAATACGAAAATTTATCGTGATCTATCAAAATATTCTGTGTGAAGAATTTCGTGAGCCAAGTGGCTTCCCGGTTCCTCAAAATATTCTTTATATATAGTTTTTACTGCTTCGTTTTCATGTGATCTTCTTGAAGTAGCCAAGCGGTCTATTTCATAAAGCGCTTTTACTCTTTTAATCACATTTTCAGTTTTTTGATGAATAGGTTGTCCGCCACCGTTAATACATCCACCGGGACAAGCCATAACTTCAATAAAATGGTATTTTTTTTCACCACTATTAATCTTCTTTATCATTGTTTCAACATTTCCGATACCGTTTACGACAGCAACATTCAATTCTAAATCACCAATTTTAAGGGTAGATTCTTTGATGTCTCTATTACCTCTTATCTCGGTATATTCAATATTGTCTGAATTTTTGCCGGTGATAAGGAAAACTGCTGACCTTAGAGCTGCTTCCATAACTCCACCGCTCGTTCCGAAAATTGCGGCTGCTCCGGTTGATTCACCCAAAGGATTATCAAATTCATCATCCGGTAAATCTGTGAAGTCAACACCTGCCATATTAAATAGCCTAACTAATTCTCTCGTTGTTATTACGGCATCAACATCGGGAATTGAATCTTTACTCAATTCAGACCTTGCTGATTCGTACTTTTTAACTGTACAAGGCATAATTGAAACAACAAAGATATCTTCCGGTTTAAGCCCCATTTTTCTTGCATAGTAAGATTTTAATACGGCTCCTTCCATTTCATGCGGTGATTTACAAGTAGAAATATTATCGAGAATTTCAGGATGTTTTCCCTCGGCATATTTAACCCAACCGGGGCAACAGCTTGTAAATAACGGAAGATTTTCATTTTTTTGAACTCTATGAATTAATTCGGTTGCTTCTTCCATAATTGTTAAATCAGCAGCAAAGTTAGTATCAAATACTTTTTTAAAGCCCAATCTTCTTAATCCGCTAACTAATTTACCTGTTACATCGGTTCCTGCCGGCATGTTGTACTCTTCACCTAAAGATGCTCTAACTGCCGGGGCAATTTGTACAACTGCATATTTGGTTTTTGAAGCTAAGGTATTTGTTACAATTTTTAATGAGCTTTTTTCTCTCAAAGCCGCTGTAGGACAAACAATTATACATTGACCGCAGAGAATACAATCGCTAACATTTAATCCTTTATTATAAGGAGTTGTTACGATGCTTGAAAATCCTCTATTTACAAAATCAATTGCACCAACTTTCTGCACTTCGTTGCATATTCTAACACATCTACCGCACAAAATACATTTTGCAGGATCTCTCTCTAAAGAAGCACTTGAAATATCGATAGCATGATTCTTAGATTCACCGGCAAATCTATGTTCTCTTACACTGTATCTTTCGGATAAATCTTGTAATTCACAATTTTTGTTTCTAACGCAAATCAAACAATCTTGCGGGTGATTTTCAACTAACAGCTCTACAATTGTTTTTCTTGACCGTCTTACTCTGTTCGAATTTGTATCAACAACCATACCTTCACTTACGGGGTACGCACAAGAAGGAATTAAATTTTTGAAACCTTCAACCTCAACAACGCAAATTCTGCATGCACCGGTAGGATTCAAATCTTTAAGGTGGCACAATGTAGGAACACTGATGCCTACAGTTTTAGCTGCCTCAAGGATGGTCATACCCTCTTCGGCTTTTACTTTTATATTATTTATTGTTAACTCAATCATTTTCTGCTCCGGTCAATTAATTTACAAGAATTGCATTAAATCTGCAAGTTTCAACACACATTCCGCATTTTGCACATTTATCTGAAATAATAAAGTGTGTTTCGCCTTTATTACCAACTATAGCATCAACTCCACATTTTCTTTTACACAATCCACAGCCCGTACATAAAGTAGAATCAATTGAAAAATCTAATAATTCTTTACAAATTCCGGCACTGCAATGACGGTCAAATAAATGCTCTTCATATTCTTCTTTGAAATATCTTAAACCTGAAAGTACAGGGTTTGGGGCTGATTGACCAAGTCCGCAAAGTGATGTATCTTGAATAACGCTTGATAGCCGTTTAAGATTTACAATTCCTTTGAATCGTTGTAACTGTTCCAATTTATCGTTTTTCTCGTTATAATTAACAGGAATTCTTTCAATTATTTCAAGCATTCTCTTTGTACCTTCACGGCATGGAACACATTTACCACACGATTCAGATTGAATAAAATTCAAGAAATATTTGGCAACATCAACCATACAAGTACCTTCATCCATCACAACAAATCCGCCTGATCCCATCATAGCACCAACTTCTTTAAGCGATTCATAGTCAACCTTTGTGTCAATAACACTGTTTGGTAAACATCCGCCTGAAGGACCACCAATTTGAACGGCTTTGAATTTTCTATTAAAAGGAATTCCTCCGCCAATTTTGAAGATTACATCGTACAAAGTTGTACCCATAGGAACTTCTACTAACCCGGTATTAATAATATTACCGCTTAATGCAAAAACTTTAGTTCCTTTTGAATTTGCTGTGCCTACAGATGAGAACCATTCTGCTCCCCTGTTTATCACATTTGAAACATTAGCAAAAGTTTCAACATTATTAATTATTGTTGGTTTACCCCATAAACCGGAAATTGATGGGAAAGGTGGTCTGGGTTTAGGCATTCCTCTTTTACCTTCAATGGAAGCAATTAAAGCTGTTTCTTCACCGCAAACAAATGCTCCTGCTCCCTTTTTAACTTTTAACTTAAAGTTAAACCCACGGTTAAGTATGTTATAACCTAATAAACCATATTTTTCACACTGTTCAATTGATGAAGTCAATCTTTCAATTGCTAACGGATATTCTGCACGGCAGTAAATGTAGCCTTCTGTTGCTCCAATTGCATATCCGGCAATCATCATACCTTCAATAACTCTGAATGGGTCACTCTCTAAAACCGACCTGTCCATGAATGCACCCGGATCACCTTCATCGGCGTTACAAATCACATATTTTACATCATTTTTTTGCTTCAGAGCTAATTCCCATTTTTTACCGGTCGGAAACCCTGCTCCGCCTCTTCCTCTTAGCCCGCTTTTTAATACTTCGGCAACAACTTCTTCAGGAGTTGAGTGTGATAATATTTTATCTAATCCTTTGAAGCCGCCTGATGCTAAATAAGCATCTATTGTAACCGGATTAATTACACCACAATTTTCTAAAACTAATTTTAATTGATATTTGAAAAATGTATTATCATGCAAGGATTCGCATCTTTCTGAATTTTTCAAATGACTTCCGAGAAGTTTTTCGACAAATATTTCTCTCTGAATGAAAGTAGTTTGAATAAATCTTGGAACCATATTCGGAGTAATTTCACAATATGAAATTCTTTCTTCACCGGGAAATTTAACATCTACGATAACTTCTTTTGCACAATATCCTATACATCCAACCGGATAAATAAGAGCTTCAAGGTTAAATTTTGATAATTCTGTTTCAATAGCATCTTTAACTTTTAAAGCTCCCGATGCTAAACCGCAGGTACCCATACCAATAAATATTACGGGAAGTGCGTGTTCTTCAAACAAATTTTCTTTCTTTGTTTTCATCCATTCTTCTTTTTCTACAGGGTCATTAAAACAAAGTGGTCCTTCGGTACAGCATTTAACAAAATGTTCACATGGCTTTAAATTAGAGTGAGTGCACTCGCCTTTGCATCTATCAATATAACTTTTCATTTTAAGACTCCTGATTTTCATTAGCTGTAGAAACCGAAACTTTTCTAGCGCTATATTTTTTCACAATTTTATCAATGTCTTTAACAGCCAATCTTCCGAAATATTCATCATTTACAGAAATAACCGGTGCTATACTACAAGCACCAATGCATGATACAACTTCCAATGAAAATAACTTATCCCTGGTTGTTTGACCTGCTTTAATATTTAAAGCTGTTTCTAACGCAAAGAGAATATTTGCAGAGCTTTTAACATGACATGCGGTACCTCTACAAACTCTAATCACATTCTCGCCTAAAGGAATTAGTCTAAATTGGTTGTAAAATGTTGCTACACCGTATACTGTACATAATGGCATGCCAACATGGTCAGCTGCCTGCTGTAGTACTTCTTCAGGAAGATACCCATAGTTTTCTTGGATTTCTTGTAGAAGAGGAATTAATGCACTTCTGTCATTTTGCGGAAATTTTTCTAATACATTTGTGTTCATTTTCTGTTTAATATTTTTGAGTGAAACTATCTTTCTTTATCAAAAATCGTGCCATTTATTTTTTATTGAGAAATCTATTTTTTTTCGCTTTGGCACACTTTTTGTTTTATTTTACTTCTCATTTCCGGGAAAACTGACCTTTTTTTTTCTCATTATTTTCTCATTTTTAAGAATTATTGAATTTTCTACGCCTTCAAAAAGTTCTTATATTATACAATTATTATCTTTATTAAGTTAATTTTAATTTTTTAGGAGAATTTGTTTTGAGAAAAACCATTCTTATCATCGGTATATTCACATTTATTTTAGCAGGGACAGTTTACCTAAGCTCAAGGGAATCAGATAAACTTCCTGTGAACAATATTAACTTTGACCAAAATACTTTAACTAATAGCGAACAATTATACAATCAACGGCAAAATATTATTACAAAAACAGTTGCTGAAGTTTCGCCTGCCGTAGTCGGTATTAATGTTACCGAAGTTAGACAAGTAGTAGATCCTTTTTTCAGTCCCTTCTTTGATGACCCCTTTTTTAGACAATATTTTGGTGACCAATCATACAGTCGTGAAGTTAAGGGTTTAGGCTCTGGCTTTTTAATCTCTCCTGACGGGTATATTCTAACAAATGACCATGTTGCCGGTAACGCAACTAAAATTGTAGTAACCTTAACCAACGGTGAGCATTACGAAGCAAAAGTAATTGGTACTGACAGAGTTTCTGATATTTGTTTGATTAAAATTGAAGGTAAAAATTTCCCTTATCTAGCTCTCGGAAATTCTGACGATGTTATAATTGGTGAGTGGTCAATTGCTTTAGGTAATCCATTCGGTTTGTTTGATGTGAACAATAAACCTACTGTTACGGTTGGTGTAATCTCTGCCACTCAAATGAATTTAGACCCGGTGGGTGAAAGATTTTACCTTAATATGATACAAACCGATGCCGCAATTAACGGTGGAAACAGCGGTGGTCCGTTAGTGAACAGCATTGGTGAGGTTATTGGTATGAATACTCTTATTTTTTCAACTAACGCTCAAGGGAGTATTGGTTTAGGATTTGCAATTCCAATGAACAAAATTAAAATGATTGTTGAAGAATTAAAAGCCAAAGGTGTTATTGAAAGAGACTTTGTAACCGGATTGAGTGTTCAAAATATTGATGATAAGATTGCTAAGTACTTTAATTTAAATGATACTAAAGGTGTAATTATTAACGGAGTAGTTAGAAACTCCCCCGCCGATAAAGCAGGTCTTCAAACAGGCGATGTTATTCTTTTTGTAGAAAAATATCAAATATCAAACAGGAATAATTTATTGGGTGTTTTACAAGAATTTAGAACCGGACAAAAAGTTACTGTTACCGTTTTAAGAGAAGGTAAAGAATTAAAATTTAATTTGGAATTAGAGAAAAAAAGATGATTGCAAGATATTCAAGACCTGAAATGTCATACGTATGGGAAGACAAATTTAAATATGATACCTGGTTAAAAATTGAGATTTTAGCATGCGAAGCAAGATCTATACTCGGAGATATTCCGGAAGAAGATGTAAAAGTTATCAAAGCAAAAGCCCGGTATGAGATTAATGAGGTTCTTGAAATAGAAAATACTACTCAACACGATGTGATTGCATTTTTAACAAATGTAGCATCTTATGTCGGCACAGAGTCAAGACATATCCATTACGGGATGACTTCTTCCGATATTTTAGATACTACTCTCTCATTTCAAATGAAGACTGCCGGCGAGAAATTACTTGATGAGCTTTATGAATTGAGAAGTGTTTTGCAAGCCAGGGCTGTTGAACATAAAAATACTCTTTGTATAGGCAGAACTCACGGGGTTCATGCAGAAATGATTACCATGGGTTTAAAGTTTGCTCTTTGGTATGAAGAGATTAAAAGAAATATTCACCGTCTTCAAAATGCAATCGAAGAAATTTCTGTGGGTCAAATATCAGGTGCAGTTGGCACATTTGATCATCTTTCCCCTTTTGTTGAGGCTTATGTTTGTGAGAGAATGGGTTTAAAACCCGCTCCTATTTCAACTCAAGTTTTACAGAGGGATCGTCATGCCAATTTTTTATTTGTAATCTCTTTAATTGGTTCTACAATAGAAAAAATTACAACCGAAATAAGACATTTACAAAAAACTGAAGTTTTGGAAGCAGAAGAACATTTTGGTTCAGGGCAAAAAGGATCATCTGCTATGCCTCACAAAAGAAACCCAATAATTTGTGAAAGACTTTCGGGAATGGCAAGAATATTGAGAGGCAATCTCATTCCGGCTATAGAAAATAATGCTCTTTGGCATGAAAGAGATATAAGTCACTCTTCCGTAGAGAGAGTTATAATTCCGGATAGCTGTATTCTGCTTGATTATATGCTTCACAAAACAATCGGGTTAATTCGAAACCTGATAATTTATCCGGAAAATATGATTAAGAATATCAACCTTACAAGAGGGTTATTGTTCTCTCAGAAGGTATTATTAAAATTGGTTGAAAAAGGGTTAGTGAGAGAAGAAGCGTATAAGATTGTTCAAGATTCTGCAATGAGAGTTTGGCGTGATGAAACTTTACATCTAAAATCTGAGTTAAGTAAAGATGAAAAGGTTTCGAATTTAATTTCAAAAGAAGAATTAGACCAGCTGTTTAATCTTGAGAATTCGCTCACCAATATTGATGAAATTTTTAACAGAACGGTTTTAAATACAGATGAATAAAAAGAAAATAATTTACTTAATCCACATATTTGTACTAACTGCTTTTATATCATGTGGCGGTACGGCTGATCATTTAGAAGAAGGGTCTCCTGCTCCACTATTCACTCTTAAAGACCACAAAGGAAATACATTTTCGCTTAGCGATTATAATGGTAAAAATGTTGTTGTTCTTTTCTTTTATCCAAAAGCTTCAACTCCCGGTTGCACAAAACAAGCTTGCGGTATAAGAGATGCTTCATCCGAATTTGAAAAAAACAATGTGGTTGTTTTTGGAATCAGTGTTGACTCGCCTGATGCAATTGCAGAATTTGCTAAAGATAACAATTTAGAATTTCCTCTTCTCAGTGATGAAGATAAAGCTGTAAGCCAGCTTTACGGTGTACTCAATGATATCGGATTTTCAAACAGAATTTCATTTGTTATTGACAAAAACAGCGATATTGTACATATCATGCGAGATGTTCAGGTTTCTTTTCACGCGGAAGAAATTTTAGATATAGCTAAAAAGTTTAATTAACAATTAACCTGTAAAATTATTTTTCCTATGGGAGCCGTCGCAGTACGGCTTCTTGTTTGATTGTCCGCATCTGCACAGTGCGACTTTACCCTTTCTAATTTCTCCCTTATAATTGATAGTCATTTCGCTATTCATAATTATGGGTCCGTTTTCCACAATTGTAAGATGTTCTTTAGAATCTAAAACATCCTCAACTGATGCTTTTTGTTCAATTGAAAGTGCCCCGGAAGGACATTTGGAAACTTGCTCAGCTATTTTTTGGGCTGAATCGGCATTGATATCTATCCAAGGTCTTTTTTTAGGATTAAATACATTAATTAAGCCTTTCCAGCAAATAGTTGAATGAATACACTTTTCCGGTTGCCAAACTACAATTATCTCATCATTTGAATATTTTTTTATCATAATGGTCTGTTAAATTAAAATGAAGCAATTATAAATAAATGCTGTCTCTTATACACATCTGACGCTGCCGACGACGGA
>JACSRR010000241.1 GCA_014879635.1 Ignavibacteriaceae bacterium
TAGAGTTGTTCTAACATATCATTATACAACATTTAACAAACACCTTGAGATTTCCACTTCACTCAATCACCGCTACTTTAAATTCACCAAATTAAAAATTCTTAAGTTGACAGCATTATGCGCTGAGGGATATTAATTTCACATCCGGCAATTAAATTCCGGAAACTGCCGGGTCATTAAGCACAACAGAGATACCGGGGCAAAAGATAGTATGAAAATAAAACAGAAACACATTGAGGCTAAACCACCTGTGTTTTGAGATGTTGTTTATACTAAATTAATCTTGTTACAGCCCGCTATTCAACGGTAACAATAAATTTCCGTTCAAAAATTTGAACATTATTAGAACTTACAGAAATCACTAACTCATCACCGCTTTTTGAAACAGGTACAAGCATAAAGAATGATCCGTCGGTACCTGCAACAGCTTTAGTCTTAAATCCGGCAATTCCGAGTTCAACCGTTAAACCGGGTTTAGTTACACCGCGGATATTAAACCTGCCGGATGAAACAATAAAATTGTTACCGTCAATTTGAGGTTCCGAAATAGTCAAATCATTAGCGCTAAATAATTCGCGTTTTATAGTAACAACTCTATTTGTGATATTACCCTTCGGGTCTTTAGCGGCTAACTTAATGCTATTTAGCCCTTGTGAAAGCTCAATCGAAAATGAGAATTTACCCGTTTTATCCAAAGTAACAGATTTTCCCGAATATTCAAGTGTAGCATCAGGCTCTGTTTCACCAAAAATATCTATTGAGGGTGCATAAGTAAGAATTTCTCCTTCGGGGAGATTAATAGTCAAGAACGGCGGAATTGTATCGATATTCAAAAAGAATTTATTTGTTTCAGAAGCCACACCGAGTAATCCATGCTTATCAATTGCAAAAACTCTCCAATAATAGGTGCCGGGGTCTAAATTGTTTACGGTGTATGAATTGTTTTTTAATTCTGACATATCAGCTACAATATTTGAAAATTTGCTATCAGCAGACAACATAAATTTATAACTAACAGCACCCTCTAATGAACCCCATGTAAATTCGAGAGGTAAGTCTAACACAATTTTATTCAAAGTTGGAGTAAGATTCTGAGGTGGATCCAATAATTTTATTGGTTGTGAAGGTTTTTGATTTGCAGGAACAACTGAACCCTCATTTTTAGCGATTACAACAACTGAATCCATCGCTTTTATTTCAATTTTACCGTCATAATTAGAAACTTTGGTTGAGTTTTGGTCATTTTGTACCCAATAATTCTTTGAATCTGAGTTGGTTTCAATTCCGGGTGTATTCAAATCAAATTTTTTGTTTTTCGAATTCTGTTCTAATATTGCAAACCCCTCTCCCTTCTGCAAAGATACTTCCGTTTCATTTTTTTGAGTAAATAGGTCAACTCTCGATTTCAAAATTATTGCATCTGAGTTTTCGGCTAATCTTAATTTGTTGTTATTCTGAAATGTAAGTTCTGCAAACGAATTTGATAGAGTTCTTATTCTATCGTTTTCCATCAGTTTAGCCGTGATATTAGCAGTTGCCCAATTTACAGCCGAAGGCGTTTTTTGTTCCACACTTCCTTTTTTGTCAGAAAGTATTGCTTCCGATACCGATTCCCTGCTTTTAATTGCCTCTGCAGAAGCACGGTCTGCAAAAGTAGAAGATTCATCTGCTTTAGAAGATGCAGTTTTCCAATCTCCTTTTTCTCTTGCCTGTTTAGCGGCTGAAAGAGAAGATTTAGCGCTCTTTAAAGTAGCTGCTGCAAAACTCTCGGCACCGTTTTTATTGGCATTATCAATTCTGGATTCTGCCCATTTAATTTTATCAAAAGAGAATTTTATTGCTTCGTCAATTTTTAGTTTTACCCCTTCTTTAACATCGTGGGCAGCTTTTATTCCGTTATCTTTAAGAATATCAATCCAAAGTTCAGCGTTTCCGAGGTTATCTTTGGCTATTTGCCTAATATTTTCGCCTTTTTTAACGGTTACATAATATACTTTTTGCGAATACAATTCTGATTGAAAAACAAAAAGCAGGGTAAAAATAAAAACTAAAACGACTTTCATACATTAGCCTTTTCTAATTCCACAATAAACTCGGCGCCTTGACCTTGAACGCTTTCGCATCTGATTTCTCCATTCATTAAATTTACAAGTTTTTTCACAATTGAAAGACCCAATCCTGTTGAGTGTTCACCCGCAGTTGGTCTTGCCGAAAGCTTTGCAAACTTGCTGAATAATTTCTCTTTATCTTTTTCAGTTAAACCTGGACCTTCGTCTCTAACTGAAAAATAAACTTTGTTTTCTTTTGAATATATGGAAAGAAATAATCTCGTTTCCGTTTTCGAAAATTTTATTGCATTTGAAATCAAATTATCAAAAACTTGACCTAAAAGCTGACTATCAGCAAGAGTGTAAATTCCGTGATTGAACCCCTTTTTGAAGATGGTAATTTTTTTTGCTGATAACCTTTCGCTGTATTGTATTAAACAGTTCTCTACAACAGTTACAACATCAACCGGCTCCATTTTTAAATTGATTGAACCTTGTTCAAGTGCATTAATATCAAGCAGGTTAGAAATAATGTAAACCATTTTGTGCGATGCATCTAAAATATGGTTATTGAACTCTCTAATAGTAGTTAAATCTTCAATATCCCCGTTATTAATTATTTCTGCAAAACCCTGAATTGATACTAACGGATTTCTTAAATCATGTGTTGCAATACCGATAAACTCGTTTTTAAGCTGATTTAATTCTACGAGTTCAACATTAACGGTTTTTAACTCATCATTAGCCATTTTTAACTCGGCAGTTCTATCAGCTACTTTCTCTTCAAGTTTCTTGTTGTATTCTTCAAGAGCTTTGTTTTGTTGCTCAATTTTTTCAAAATTCTGTTTAAGTTCGCCGCTCATTTCCCTTAAACTACCGGCAAGAACTCCGATAGAATCTTTACCTTGGTAATCAATTGCTACATCGAAATTTCCTTTTGCAATCTCGTTTGAAGAATTGCTCAGTTTTAATATCGGGGCGCTAATACTTCTATAAAACAGAAACACCATCAACGAGGTAATAATAAGGATAGTAACCACAATTAATAAAATTCGCATAATCAAAACTTCAATAGCCTTGTACGCAACATCCTTTTCAATTAATGCAAAAAATGCATACTCGGCATTCTCCGGAAAATCGTAACTTGCAAGATAATCAACATCATTTTTAGAAAAAGCCGTAACACCTTGAACTCTGGTTCCCGAGTTTAACAATTCAGTCGCTTTTAGAGTTAGTGAATCTGTACCGTCAAGAATATTTTGCCAAACAAACACATTATTACCCATTCTGTCAAAAATTGCAAACGAATAAATTTTTGACAAAGGATGATTCTCTATTTGTTGTATCAACTCAGAAAAACTAAATGTAATAAGCAGTCTAACATTATTCAGATCCGCAATTTCTAACGGAAGAATTATATCTCCATACCAAATTTTAGCAACCGAATCATATTGAGGCTCACCGGTAGAATTTCCGCTTAAAATTAAGTTTTCAATTCGTTCAGAATCATGTTTAAACGCCGGGGAAGAATCACCGATAAAATTAAATTCGCTCCTAACAGTTTCAACGGCATTTAAAAACTCACCTTCATCATTCATAACAAACACAGAAACTTTCAAATATTTTGAATTTTCCTGAACTATTTTTGTTAGAATCCCCATTTTTTCTGTCAGAGATAATACATTATCATCAAA
The DNA here is from genome assembly GCA_014879635.1 of Ignavibacteriaceae bacterium. Classification (GTDB taxonomy): domain Bacteria; phylum Bacteroidota; class Ignavibacteria; order Ignavibacteriales; family Ignavibacteriaceae; genus BA9. Next base: position 3,743 of record JACSRR010000241.1, read on the forward strand.
AGCAGCTTTAATTTGAAGTGCCGAAGGAGTGAGGCTAAACGCATAAAACTGATTAATTACAGATGAAACTTCATTAGTAATTAATATAAGTTCATTGTTAGTCCTGCTTTTTAACTCGTCTTCAAACACCGTTATTGAGTTAAAAGAAACTGCAACAACAGGCAAGATTGCTATAAAGATAGAATAAATGAACAGCTTTTGCTGCCAGGTTAGTTTTTTCAATCGCTAATTTACATTCAATAATTAAGTTTGTTAAATTAGATTAAAAAGTGATACTAAATCAGGATTAAAAAATTTTATTCTTAAAATCTTATTATGAGATTACCTTTTCATAATTGTAACATCATATATTGTTTTAACTTCTCCGCACTTTAAGCCGGAGTTATCTTTGATAGTCAATGTTACTTTATAATTGCCTGCCGTATTAAAATAATGAGTTACAATTTTTCCGGTGCCTTTGCTGCCGTCACCAAAATCCCAATCATAGCTCAGAGGGTCACCGTCTGCATCTTTAGCAGAAGAAGCGTCAAAAGTAATAGCATCGTGTGCTCCTCCTGTAAATCCGGAAATTGCTTTTGGTTGCGGTGCAACAGGGGCTCTGTTCACTTTTACATTAATAGTGTCAACTGTTATTGCACAATCTGCCCTCGAATTATCATTAACAGACAATAAAACTTTATAATTCCCTTCACTTTTGAAAGTATGAGTAATCACTTTACCGCTATAATTAACACCGTCACCCATATTCCAACTATATGTGAGAGAATCACCGTCAATATCGTTCGATAAACTGGCGTCAAACATGACGGGTTCACCCGCACAAACAACCCGGTCAGCACCTCCGTTTGCATAGGGGGGAGTGTTAATTTTAATTTCTTTCGAAATCAGTCCGGTTGAATTTGCGGCTTTTGTACCGTCATCAATTCTTAATGAAACCGTATAAATACCCGGTATTAAAAAAGACCTGCTAATTTTTTCGCCTTCGGCAGTATAACCGTCACTAAAACTCCAGAAGTAGCTTACAATTTTACCGTCAGGGTCTTGTGAAAGTTCCCCGCTAAATTCAACATTTTCGCCCGCACATGCAGAAACAGGACTACTAATTACGGGTACCGGAGTTTCATTTATTGTAACAGTAATTTGTTGGCTTCCGGTACTATTTGAAAGTGAGAAATTATCGCTAACGGTTAAAACTGCAGTATATTTACCGGGCTTAGAATAACTGTGATTAACATCTACACCAGATGCTTTTGCGCCGTCACCAAAATCCCAATCATAGCGGGTAATTATACCGTCAGGGTCTGAAGATTTAATACCCGAAAAAACAATTGATTCAAAAGGACCGGCAGTTTTAACATCGCCAATCATTGCAACCGGAGAGGCGTTAATAATTATATAATCTTTGATTGTTGCACTATTACACTCGTTATTGCTTTCAACCGATACAGCTAATGTAACAAAGTATTGCCCGTGTTTTTCGTAAACTTTACTAATCTTTTCCCCTTCACCGGTTGTACCGTCACCAAAATCCCAAACATATTTACTAATTCCGGCACCTCTGCCGTCTGAAGAAGATGCATCAAATTGCACTGCAGAGTTAACGGGAGCTTTTTTATCAAAAACAAAATTGGCTTTAGGTCCTTCAATTACCGTGACAGTTATCTCATCAGTCGAAGAATTATCACAATCGCCAATTTGGTCACCCGTAATAGTTAAAACCACGCGATAAGTACCGGGCTTTGTGAAAACATGTGTGGGTTTTTCACCGCCGCCCGAATTTCCGTCACCAAAATCCCAAGAGAAACTATTAACTACACCGTCAAAGTCTGTTGATTTTGAGCCGTTAAAAAATACGAGGGAATTTGTACAAACAATTTGGTCTTCTCCGGCAACCGCCATAGGAGATTCAACCACAACAACGCTAATTTGCGAAGAATTTGTATTGCAATCTAAACCCGATTCATCTTGTACAGTCAAAGTTACCGTATAATTACCGGGAGTGTTATATTTTTTAGCGGGACTAACTCCTTCAGCTTTTGTACCATCGCCAAAATCCCATAAATATTTAAGTAAACCGCCTTCAGGGTCAAACGAATCGCTGCCGTCAAAGAGCACTAAATCACCCGAACAAATAGTTTTATCTAAACCTGCATTTGCCACAGGTCTTTCATTAATAATTACAGTGATTGTAGTTTCAGATGACGAATTCCTTGTTCCCGTACCGTCATTTACTGATAAAATAACGGGATAACTTCCGCTTTTTTGATATGTATGCGTAACTTTTAATCCGTTAACTTTAGGCGAACCGTCTCCAAAATCCCAAGCGTAGGTTAAGCCGTCACCGTCGGGGTCTGCAGAAAGTGAGCCGTCAAAAAATATTGTATTGGAGCATGAGAATATATTTTCACCTGCTTTTGTAACCGGCTTACTGTTAATTCTAATCTCTATTCTGTCATTTGCGGTATTATTTGAAGCGCCGCTATTATCCGTAACGGTTAAATAAGCGGTATAAATCCCCTCTCTTTCAAACACTTTTTCGCCTCTTTTAGACTCAATACCGGTTGATTTATCCGAAAATTTCCATGAATAATTAGCTATTTCTCCGTCTAAATCAAAAGAACCGGAAGCATCAAGTACGATTTTATCACCGGGTGCGGCTACAATACTATTTCCTGCTTTAGCTATGGGAGTTGAATTAACTTTTACGGTTAAATAAGTATAATCGACGGCGTTTTCGTGCCCCGTGTTATCGGCAACTTTTAATTTAACAGTGTATAAACCGGGAAAGGCAAACTTATGCGTAACCGATTTTCCTTGAGCAGTATTTCCGTCGCCGAAATCCCATTCATATTTGCCGATAGAGCCGTCAGGGTCTGAAGATTCCGAAGCATCAAAATTGATTGTTTCACCGGGTGCCGCAATTGAAACTGATTTCGCTTTTGCAATAGGTAGAGCATTTATAACAACAGTAAGTTCATCAGAAGTTTTATTACTAGAAACTGTTGTGTTATCTGTAACGGTCAGTTTGACTTTATAAGTACCGGGTTTTTTATAATAATGAACAGGTTTAATTTCTGTACTTGTATTACCGTCACCGAACTCCCACAGATAAGCTGTTAAAACACCGTCTTTATCTGAAGATTTTGAACCGTCAAACCTTGCTTCACTTGAAGTTAGAAGCATATCTTCACCTGCAACGGCAACAGGGGGGAAATTAACTATAACGGTAGCAGTGTCAAAATTTGTCGAAGATTTAGAATTACTGTTATCGGTTACTGTGAGTTTGACAGTATATTTGCCTGACTGTTTGTAAATATATTCAGGTTTTACACCCGTACCGGAACCACCGTCACCAAAATCCCAATCATACTTAATAATCTGACCATCACGGTCAACAGATTTTGAGCCGTCAAAATTAACTCTTTCACCAACAGCAACAACTCTTATACTTCCTGCGTCGGCATCCGGTTTATCATTTACGGTTACAACCAACTGAGAAGTAGCTTGATTGTTTGAAGCCCTTGTATTATCAGTTACGGTTAGTGTAACCGTATATTTACCGGGTTTAGCATACTTATGCGAAACTTTCCCGCCCGAAGCAGTATTACCGTCACCAAAATTCCAATCAAATTTGCTAATTTCACCGTCAGTATCATAACTTAATCCCGCATTAAAAGAGAGTTGTTCATCAACTGCGGCAATCATATCATTACCGGCAGAAGCAACCGGTTTAGAGTTAACGGTTACGGTGAGAGAGGAAGAATGAAAATTACAAGGGCTGTTTGAATCGTCTTCAACTTTAAGCGTAACGGTAAAAATACCGGGCTTAGAATATTTATGTTTAACCTTAACACCGTCGTATTTGGCACCGTCGCCCATATCCCAAGTATATCTTATAATTCTGCCATCTTTGTCATTAGAGGCGCTACCGTCAAAATTAACTTCATCGCCGGGAGCAATAACCACATTATTGCCGGCAACTGAAACAGGAGGCTCATTAATTTTGAAGGAGAAATTTCTGATAGTACCGTTTCCAATTTGCCCGGAGCGGTCGGTAACAATTAATTTAGCATCGTAAGTACCGAAAGCTTTAAAAGTATGGGTAACTCTAGCGCCGGTTAGTTTAGTTCCGTCAGGCAATTCCCAAAGAAAATCTAAAAGATCGCCGTTTTTATCGGAAGAGTTTGATCCGTCAAACACAACAGTATAGCAATCTGATAAAACGGTAGTAGTATATTCTGCAACAGGTCTTGAATTGGGTACCCAAATGTAAGCGGGAAGAATTAAGGGAAGCAAGGCACCGTTTTCTGAAGTAACATATACCGAAAGGTCGTTTGGCATTTCGGTTCCGCCTTCAACCCTAATAGCGTTAATTTTACCTGTTTCGTTACTTTCTAATTGAACGGAACTTGAAACCCATACATCCTGATTTGATGCTTTTGTAGAAAGTTTTGATCTGTAAGGGGTTTCTACTCCGATTTCACCGTTTGCCAAATCAAAATTGAAAACAGTAACCGAAGTCATATTTTGAGGCACCATAAATCTGATTTCGCCCATTACACCTCTTCTTGGAATCCTCAAAGTAGGAACAAAGCTAAAAAGATTTAACCCTGCCGGTTCTATATTCTGCTTGTTTTGAGTACTTACGGTGATATCGAAAATATTTCCGTCGTTTCCTGAAATTCCTTCAACAACCACCTTGAAGTAATAATTGCCGTCAATCAATTCACCATCGGAAGGTAAAAAATCTGCGAAATTATGCCATTTGTTATCGAGAAAAGGATCAACTCCAAATTCTTCTGATTTTAATAACGAACCTGCTCTGATAGCATCTTCGGGAGGAAATGCTCCTTTATTCGAAATTGCAGAATATGCTCCATCTTTGCCATAAAGTGAGAATTTAGTTTTAGTGTCAAATCCACCGATAGAAACATCGTTGTTATCACCACAATCGGCATCGTAAATTCTTAAATGGAGGTTTCCGGTTGTTGATTGAGGGACACTAAAAAAAAGAATTTGCTTGAAATCAGGGTCGCCTTCACTGGTAGGAGCGTTAGGTCCGTAAGTTATTAGCAACATTTTTTCTTGCGGTAACATTACTGCAGAGCATAAAAAAAGCAGAATAAACAGTTTGAAAAGTTTTGGCATAGCTACAATGTTATTTTGATATTAAATAGCACAATTTCATTTATTCTCAAATCTAAAGGAATTTTTATAAATAATCAATAAATTTTAAATAACCAAATTTAATTTAATTAAATATTGGTAAAAATATTTCTGTTAGCAGCCTGTAAAATATTAAAATTAACGAAGTTAAAGCGTTTTTTGACTAATTTTGTGTGATTTGGGTTCTGTTTTAATGAATATATTGATATTTTTTTCGTAGTTACAAAATTTGATACCGTTTTTAAAGCTATTAAAGTTTGAGGAGGTACCGGATTATTTACATAAAAAGTTTTTAATCCCGTCCCAACCCGGTCAGGATCGTACTCCCGTACCCCGCACTCCGAACCTCGAACTCGTTAAGCAATTTGAAAATAAAGAGATATTAACTATATTACCTTAATAAAATCATTGAATAATACAACCATGACAAAGAAGAAAATACCTTACGGAATATCTAATTTTCAAGCAATAAAAGATGATAACTGCTACTATGTGGATAAAACCAAGTATTTGGAACTTTTAGAAGGATTAAACGAGAAATATCTCTTTTTTCTTCGTCCCCGCAAGTTTGGAAAGTCTTTATTTATTTCTTTGTTAGAATATTACTACGGTATAGAGCATAAAGATAAATTTGATAAACTGTTTGGTGAGTATTACATAGGTAAAAACCCTACATCAAAGGCAAATAGTTATTATATACTCCGGTTTGATTTCAGTGGTATATTGACATCTACTAATGAAGAGACTTTTAGAGGATTTAGGAAAAAAGTTATTGACGGAGTAAAATATTTTAATAAAGTTTATCAGTTGTTTTCTAAAGATGAGTTGACTGAAATTGTAGAGGAAAAGACTAGTAACGAAATATTAACTTCATTTTTTAACGCTTTTAATACAAGTGATGATTCAAAAATCTATGTACTAGTTGATGAATATGACCATTTTACTAATGAGTTAATATCTTTTAGATTGCCGGAGTTTAAGGAAATAGTATCAAGAAACGGTTATGTAAGAAAATTCTATGAAGCAATTAAGGAAGGAACAGGCAGGGGAATTGTTGACCGGTTTTTTGCAACGGGAGTAACACCGGTAACGCTTGACAGTCTTACCAGCGGTTTTAATATTGGAAGTGACCTTACACTTGATTTCAGGCTGAATGAAATGTTAGGTTTTACGGATGAAGAAGTTAAGAGTATGCTTGATTACTATGATGTCTATAATTCTGAAGAAATGATGTCTGACCTGCATAAATTATACAACGGAAGCCTATTCTCCGTTCGTGCAAATCAAAGAATGTACAATTCTAATATGGTTTTGTATTTTTTGAATCAATATCTCATAGAAAATAAATACCCCGACAAATTAATTGATACTAACATAGCAAGTGATTACAACAAAATCAAGAAAATCTTTTACATTAATAACACTATAGAGCATCAACAGAAGTTAAACGAAATTATAACCGATGAAGAAACAACTGCAACTATCACTGATAAATATAGTTTTGAAAGACCATTTACCCCCGATGATTTTGTATCGCTTCTTTTTTATAACGGGATGTTAACAATTAAAGAAGCCGGAATTTCGGAAACAAAGTTTCAAATACCAAATTATGTTATTAAGGAGATCTATTGGAGCTTTTTCAAAGATGAATTGACAAAGAAGTTTGATATTACATTGAGCGATAGTGATATCAGAAAATCATTTGAAGAATTAGCCGTCTATAATAATATGGAACGGTGGATTACAGAGATAGAAAAGGTATTGGATTTACTTAGCAACCGTGATTACCAAAACTTTGACGAAAAGTATATAAAAATGCTGTTCATAACATTGGCATCATTAGCACCAATCTATATAATAAAAAGTGAAGCTGAGATAAAAGGAGAATACCCGGATATAATGTATTTGTTCAGAAAGCCAAATAAAGTCAATTTTCAATTTTTAATAGAGCTAAAATACTTAAAGAAAAGTGAATCAAAGAAACTCTCTAAAACAATGGAATTAGCCAAAGGACAAGTGAACCGGTATTTACAAAAACCTGAAATCAGTGAATTAGAAAACCTAAAGGCTTATGCAATAGTATTTGTTGGCAAGAAAGGGCATTTTACTTTTGTGGATAGAAGTGAAACGCTGTAAGGGGTCTTCTCAACGGGGAGCAGGGAGTGAAGTATATAGCGAAACACGGATGAAAAGGATTTTTTGGGTTCTTATTGGTTACTAAAGATTGTGATTTGAAAAAATTAACCATAAACTTTCACAATCTCTCTTCGAACAATTCTTTTAAATGCAAATATTTACACCGCTTGCATAATTATTCACTAAATCAAAATCGGGTGAAATTCATACTATTTAAAATAAAAAAGGCTGCCTAAAATTAGACAGCCTCAATTTCAAATATTGAAATTATTTAAGTATGGTTAACTTTTTGGTGGAACTAAAATTACCTGCTTCAATTTTATAGAAATAGACTCCGCTTGAAAGTCCGGCAGCATTAAAATTAATGGAATGCGTACCTAAAGGGAGGTTTTCATTTACCAAATCTGCAACTTCGTTACCTAACAAATTATATACTTTAACCGAAACTTTACTTGCTTCCGGAATACTAAATTTGATAGTTGTTGATGGGTTAAACGGATTCGGATAATTTTGAAACAGTTCGTAACTTGTAACAGTATTTGAAGCATCATCTATTCCCGTAACACCGTCGGGAGAAAGAATTAAATTAACCGAAGAAACGGGTGAATTAATATAATCAACGGTGAAAGAAGAATTGCTTGAATTGAATCCGGGCAAATCAGCAGAGATTGAATAATTACCGGGTTCTAACTCGTCAATGTAGAATTTACCTTCGGCTGAAATAACGCCATACGAAACAACTTCGTCAGAATTAGCGGTAATGTAAACCAAAGCACCTTCAATTTGATTGTTATCAGCTCTTACAACACCCTGAACAACACCGTTACCGCTGTTATTTCTTGGTCTAACAGTAAAATTGATACCTTGAACAACAGAATTTTCCGTTAGAGGAACAGTATCAGCTTGTCTCCATGTAGGAGCGGGAGCTCCGTCATACCGGAAATATGTCGGCTTAAAATTAGATTCAGGTTTTACAAACAAATAATATTCGCCCGGCAACATATTAGTCAGGCTATAAACTCCGAGAGAATCTGTGTGTGTTGAATATCTTCTCGGATGAGAGTTTGTATTGTCAAATTTTCTAAAAGCCGTTACAAAACCTCTAACCGGGTTACCTGCAGAATCGGAAACGGATCCCGAAATCTCATTTTGATAAACGGGACGGGATTCAAGCACAAAGTTAATTCCGGAAAGGTTTTCCGAAACAACTAATCTATCGGCTTCGTTAATATTTGTTTTGTTATCGTAAAATTCGGGGAAGTAAATAAATCCGGGAGCAAATGCGTAAACAACAACAGTATCGTTCTCTTTAACATTTACGGTGAAATTTCCGTTGGCATCAGTCTGAGCTCTACCGATAAAATTATGCCAGGTGTTGTTTCTGATTCTATACACATTTACCATTGCATTTAAGCCTTCACCGTCAGCATTCTTTACGCTTCCGGAGAGAGTTAAAGTAACGGGAGGTACAAACGCAGTAAGATCAACATCGAAATTAAGAGAATCACCGGATAAAAGTTGTATCACAGTGGCAGTTTGAATATTGCGTGCGTTGTCAAAGTATTCGAAATTATACCCGGGTGCCGCAGTAAAAAGGAAGTAATTACCCGGTAGCGTTCTGATTTTAAAATATCCGAGCGAATCACTCATAGCCATTGCGCCATGATTAAAATTTTGCGCCGGTATAAGTTTTATATGACCACGAATACCATCGCCTGTGTTAGCGTCAGTTAATCTTCCGGTAATAATTGAGGGAACCGGCGGAGGTGGCGGAACAACGGTATATGTAATGGTATCAGAGTTCGCAAAATTGGTGTTATTAGCATAAGCTCTTACAAAATAATTGTAAGTTGCATTGGGTGCTATCCTTTTATCTAAGAATACATTCCCGTTTACGCTTACCGCTAAAAGTTCAAAATGTGCAGTGCCGGTATTATTAACCGTTTTACGCCAAACACTATGTCTTACAGTATTTGCAGGGTTGGTTGATTCCCAAGTTAATTTTACTGCAAAGGGCGAGTTTATACCACCTTCTAAATTTGCTGTAAGATTCTGTGGTGGTTGAACTTGTGAGTAAATGTCAGCATTCGAAAATATTACTAACATTGTGAAAATTGAAAAGAGAGAAATTAATCTTCTCATATTACCTCCGGTTTAGTTATTTAACCGATTGGACAGTATTTATTTTAATTAGGTTTAAATTAAATTATATTAATTTTTAACTTTTGAGACTTAAGTTAAACAAAAATCTTAATTTTGATGGTGATTTATTTTACATTTTTTAGGAGTACTTAAATGCAAGAATACGAACCGGTTGAAAGGAATGAGTTAAACTCAGAAATGGAAGAGCTTTCTTTTATAGATAAAATGGTTGGGGTGATAACCGAGCCGAAAGAAACCTTCAGAAAAATTTCTTTTTTTCCCCCACGGGTTACTGATTGGTTGGTGCCTTTAATTATAGCATTGTTTGTGGTTGCCTTATCAACAGGTGTTAGAATGCTTAATCCGGATGTCTCGTACAAGGTTAAAGAAGAAGCACGAAAAGCAGCTTACGAACAGCTCGAAAAAAGCGGTTTATCAAAAAGCGAAATTGAATCGAGAAAGGAAACTATAAATAGTCAAATTGATATGATGACCGGTACAATGGGCGTTGTTTTTTCTGCTATCGGTATTTTAGTTTTCGGTTTTGTGTTTTTCTTATTAATTGCAGGTATAATGTATCTTGTTGCGAAATTCGTATTCAAAGATAACGGCTCTTTTTCACAAGCGCTTGTTGCTAACGGTCTTCCTTCGTACATTACCGTGATTATGATGTTAGTAATAACGGTTTTTGTAATGGCAACCGGAAACTCTATTCAAGATACTTCATTGTTTTCATTTCTGAATCTTGATGCAAGCTCAAACAAAATTCTATACTTGCTGTCATTCTTAGATCCGTTCAGACTTTGGGCTGCATATATAGTTGGATTAGGTATGGCTCAATTATTTAACTCTCAAAATGAAACAAAATATGTTGCCTTATCATTCGGTTTAACCGTTGCATTTATGGCTATAGGCGTAGTTTTTCAGATGATGAAATAAACAAATTGCCTTTTCGATCATTAATAACAGAAACCGCAGAATGAGTAGAATAAAAGCGATACTTTCTGCGGTTCTTGTTACAGTTCTTTGGTCGTCTTCTTGGGTGCTTATTAAGATTGGTTTGCAAAACCAAATACCACCGCTCACTTTTGCCGGAGTGAGATATTTTCTCGCTTTTATTTGTCTGTTACCCCTTATTCTTCTTAATAAACGATACTTTGAGCAAGTAAAAAGCCTAAAGCCAAAAGACTGGGTGAACTTTGCTATACTCGGAATTTTATTTAATTTTATTACGCAGGGGGCTCAGTTTGTAAGTCTCGGTTACTTAAATGCGGCAAACTTGGGGTTAATTATTAATCTCACACCAGTAATTGTAACGGGATTTTCATTTTTGGCGAATTCGGAAAAGCCCTCTAAATTACAGACAGTTGCTCTTTTAATAGCAATTGCCGGAGTAATGATCTATTTTTATCCCTTCGATTTTCCCGAAGCTCATTATTACGGAATTATTGCGGCGGTAGTTTGTTTACTTGCTAATTCGGCAGGGGCGCTTAAGGGAAGAACCGTGAACCGGGATGCAACGGTTTCGGCATTAGTTATTACTACTATTAGTATGGGATTTGGATCTGTACTTCTACTTTCAACAGGTATTATTGCAGAACCGGATATTTCTCTCACCGCCACCGATATTTATATTATTTTGTGGCTTGCCGTTGTAAACACTTCTTTTGCCTTTACACTTTGGAATAAAACACTAAAGGTGCTTACTGCCGTTGAATCCTCGGTTATTAACGGATTAATGCTTCCGCAAATTGCACTACTCGCCTACTTCTTTTTGGATGAATCATTAACCGGATTACAAATCTTCGCTTTAGTTGTTGTAATTTCAGGTGTTCTACTCGTTCAAATAGCACCTAAAATAACCGGGCGTAAGAGAAACTGAAAATTTATTGATGTTTTTTGGGCTAAATATTTAACCGCAGAGGTGATAGAGTTCTTGGTTCTTGGTTCTTGGTTCTTTGTTCTTTGTTTGGTCCCGGACCCAGTCTGGATTACCCTTTACCCTTTAGCCTTCACTGCGCT
>JACSRR010000161.1 GCA_014879635.1 Ignavibacteriaceae bacterium
ATCAGCTACAAGTATTATTTGAATTCCCCCAGTAAAATTATCACTAATATGCGGGTGATCCTTCAAGAATTTTTTTAAAGCATTAAAATAAGTTACAATGTTATCAAACTCACTATCGTTAATTTTGTATTTAGTTTTCTTTATTTCAACTATATATATTATATTTACAAAACTTAACATAACAAAATCGGGCCTCTTTGTTTTATCTTCAATTGTTGATGTAAGGACTTTTTTTCCATAATGTTCCTCATGCCATGATTCAAATTTTTCTCTTGTAGTGTTTAGTCTCTGATTCATAGTCAAAGGTGTCCATTCGAAATTGATTAACCAAGGGGCTTCTTCTAACAACTCCTGTAATGCTCTTTCATCAGTAGTTGCATTTACACTACTCTTCAGTTTCTCGATTGCTTTAACTCGTTTATCAGCAATTTGACCTAAATTTGCTAATTCAGCAAAACCAGTAATCTCAAATAATTTAATTAATGTTTCTATTGGTTTACTTTTATCATCACCTATTTCGTTTAATTTATCCACCAGTACTTTATTTGGCCCAACTAACAAAGCTAAATCAAGTATTTCTTGAATTGAATTATCGTCCGATATTTCATCCAATGAAGTTTTGTTCGCAAATACTTTTGCTGCTTGTAAGATTTGTGTCTTAAATTCCGGATTGCCATGATATCTTTTTTCAACAATTTCGTTTATATGAGATTTTTTTTCAAATATTTCCCAAACCCTTTTTCTTATTGAGTGAAATGGTTTCGCACCAAGTTCTTTTATAATTTGTTGTCCAAATTCTCTTAAAGCAATACACTTTTCTGAAGAATCCCATAAAATATCTTGTCTATCTGTTTTAGCAACATCTTCTTCATCATCATCAAGCCAATCCAAGTACATTGCACCAAAAAGATATGACCTGATGGTATGTTCACCTGTGAATCCTGCCTTTAGACCAAAATCTCTAGTTGTAGCAAATAACTTTCCACGCGCATATATTCGTATGCCAGCCATTTCCTCATCTTTGTATGGTTCCTTTGAGTAAGCAACCCAACCTTTTACAGGGTAGTTTATCTCGTCAATAACTATAAATTTATCATCTAAATTTGTTAAAGTACCATCCATTTTTTCATTCAAGTCATCAAATTGGCCAATAGTAAATTTATCATCTTTTTGTGAATCACTTATTTCGACTTTCCAATTTCTTGACTCCAAACCAAATCGTCGCGAAATTTGTCTATTTAACATATTCTTATCCGGTATATGTCTATAATCAAAAATTCTTAAAATAATTTTTGTTCCTGAGTTTGGTTGATAACTTTCATCAAAACTGCCAATTATTGGTTTATAGTCTTTAGAAGTATCTTCAACTATATCATCATATTTTAAAATGATATGAGATGTAAAATATCCTTTTCCTGTATCTGTGCCTCCGGACGAAATAATTTCCATTTCTTTACATATTCCAAAAGGCGCTAATTTACCAACACCTTTTCTTCCCATTACTTTTCTTTTGTACTTTTTTGATAATGAACCACGGTTTATATCTTCTCTGCGGTCCATTCCAACATTTAAGTAAAAGTTCTGCATTTCATCAGGTGTCATACCACAGCCATCATCTTCAACAATAATTTCAAAACCCCTATCTACATTTTTCCATTTTGTTCTTGTTCTTCCCTCTTTATCGACAAAAGTACCGTCCTTAATTCTACTTGCTAGCCATTCACCTATTGGTATTTTTACTTTAACAGATTTTGCATCTGCATCATAAGAATTTGCAATGAGTTCTGCCAAAACGGCTGAAGCTTTGTCATATAACTTTACCCCCAATTTATCAATTGTGGACCTGACAATCTTCATTTTATAAACTCGCATAGAATATGGATTTAATTAGTGAAATATTATTAAAGTTAACAATTAATACAATAATAAAATATAAAGAAAATTGCACTTTTTAATAAAATTCTTGTTATTCATTGTAATTATCCCCCAAAATCCCTATTTTTGTGCTTTAAATAAGCAAAATTCAGATATTTTCCGCTAATAATATCAGATAAATGAGATTCATTGAGTGAATCGAATTTATCGCATCGCTTAGAACCGGAGTTCCCCGCCTTCGCGGAGAGAAATCATTATAACATGGACTACAAAAACATATTAGTCACAAAATTAGATAATCCCAAAGGATTGAAGGTCGGGCAGATCCAGCTTAACCGCCCCGATGTATTAAATGCGCTCAATATCGAATTAATGGGCGAGCTTGTAAGTACACTCGAGGGCTTTGATAAAGACCCCGAAGTGGGCTGCATAATCATCACCGGCAGCGCAAAGGCTTTTGCAGCAGGGGCTGATATTAAGGAAATGGCGACTCAATCAGCCATTGATATGCATATCCGTGACCAGTTTTCTGTGTGGGATAAGATCCGCAAGATCAAAAAACCAATAATCGCCGCAACCTCCGGATTCGTACTCGGCGGCGGGTGTGAGCTTACCATGGCATGCGATATGATAGTGGCAGCAGAAAGCACAAAGTTCGGCCAGCCTGAAATCAAGCTTGGCATCATCCCCGGCGCAGGCGGTACGCAAAGGCTTACACGTGCTATAGGCAAGGCCCGCGCAATGGAAATGATACTCACCGGCAGAATGTACACTGCCCGCGAAATGTTCGAGGCAGGTCTTGTAACACGCCTAGCCGATGATGAAGTATTCCTTGAAGAAGCACAGGCGCTCGCAAAAGAGATTGCATCAATGCCGCAAATGGCTCTGCAAATGGCAAAGGATTCCATACTGAAATCATTTGATACCACCGTTGAAGGC
>JACSRR010000218.1 GCA_014879635.1 Ignavibacteriaceae bacterium
GTAATCCCGACAAGAATCGGGAGTGAAGGGGGGCGAAACGCTGTGAACAGATCGCTGACGCTGACAGTTGAGAGTCTTTCTGACCGAGTCTAACTCCGCACTCCCGCACCTCGAACCTCGCACTCCCGCACCTCGAACCTCGAACTTTCCCCTCAGCGGTTAGATTATTTTTTTACCACTGCATACCGGTATATGCCCTTTAAAATGCAAACTATTCACAGTTTTCTACTAATAATAGTTAATTTTAATTTTTTTTTCATAAATTAAATGATTACATAAAAATATTTTAATAAATGACACTGCTCTTAATTTACTTGTTTTTGGCGCTGAGTATTTCGTTTCTATGTTCAATTGTAGAAGCCGTACTTCTTTCAACTCCCGTCTCATTTTTAAAAGTTAAAGCTGAACAGGGAAATAAAAATGCCATAAAGTTTTTGAAATATAAAACCGACATTGATAAACCAATTTCGGCTATTCTCTCCCTGAATACAATTGCACACACAGTGGGCGCGGCAGGAGTTGGGGCGCAAGCAATGATAGTTTTCGGTTCAGAGTATTTTGCTATTGTATCAGCCACTTTGACTATACTTATTTTGGTTCTAACAGAAATTATCCCAAAAACATTAGGATCCAATTTTAACAAACCGCTTATGTCTTTCTCTACAATAATTATCTCTTTGATGATATTTTTAACATATCCTCTGATTTATTTATTGTCCTTTATCTCCCGTTCTTTCGCAAAAAGTGAGTTTACTCACACCACAAGCCGGGAAGAAATAGCCGCTTTAGTGAATCTCGGAAGTTTGGAAGGGGTGTTTGCCGATAAAGAGAATAAAATTATTCAAAACTTGATTAAGCTTAAAAATGTTAAAGTTAGCGAAATTATGACTCCCCGTGTAGTTTTAGTTGTTGCCAACGAAGAGATGGAGCTTGCTTCATTCTTAAAAAACAAAGATTTTTTACATTTTTCAAGAATTCCCGTTTATAAAGACAATCCCGATAATATTACAGGCTATATTTTCAGAGAGGCTGTATTTGAGAAACTTGCAGAAGACCGGTTTGATTTAAAATTAAAAAATATCAAACATGAAATTTTGACAATGCCGGTTTCTACAACTCTCCTAAACGCTTGGGAAAAACTCTTGAACAATGTTGAATATATAACTTTAATTGTTGACGAATACGGTGTTGTTGACGGTATTGTTACGCTCGAAGATATTGTTGAAACTTTGCTCGGTTTCGAAATTGTTGACGAGAAAGACAAAATTCCCGACATGCAAAAGTATGCCGAAGAGCGCTGGAAAATGAAACAAAAGAAATATAAACTTTTAGATGAAAAGATTTAATTTTACTGCATCTTTTCTTTATTAAATTAACGCCTTACCCATATTTATTTCGCCAAAATTTTCTTAATTACTCAAAATCATTCTCAAATATTCACGAATAATAGACAAAAATAATTATATTTGAACTTCATCGTTTAGATGTAATTCATACGATAAGATGTTACTTACAAATTTATAACCATTGAGGAAACGAATGAATTTTAAGAGAAAACTTTTTACTCTTCCGTTACTTTTTTCTATAATTCTAATATTTTCAGCATTTGAAATTAAAAGTAATAGCCAAACTGATTCAGATAAACCGAAACAGAATCCACCAATTTATATTGCATTTCTATGGCACATGCATCAGCCAATTTATTGGCCGTATGAATTTCCGGGTCAAATTGATCAAAACGGCAGATTTCCGTTTTCGGTTGTTGATATTCACAATCAAAGAATAGGACCTTACACTAACTGGCCCCGCAATGCCGTTCAAAAAGGTATAACGGCAAATCTTCCAAACTTTGGAGCACAAGTTTCGTTTAGCGGCTCGCTCGTTGAAAATCTTAACAGTCTTGAACAAGGGGGCAACGGTAATTTTAACAATTGGAAATCGCATTGGAATTATATTAAAAATCAACTCACAGTTAGAGGAAACCCCAGACTTGATTTGGTTGCTTTCGGATTTCACCACCCGCTAATGGGGTTAATAAGCTATAAAGATATCAGAAAGCAAATTGCCGGGCATAGGCAAATACTTTCGCAAAATTTTACCGGTGCTTACTCCAAAGGTATTTTTCCACCCGAAAATGCATTTGCACTTAGAATGATTCCCGCTCTTGTTGATGAAGGTTTAGATTGGGTGCTTGTAGATAATATCCACTTTGACCGCGCTGCTCAAGGTTACCCCTTTAGTACGGGTGGTAATATTTACGAACCTAATAAGGCTGACATTGTTAACCCTAATCCGAATGATTGGATACAATTAAACGGTTTGTGGGCTCCTACTAAAATTTCTGCCAAGTGGGGACATCAACCACGCTATGTTCAATATATCAATCCGGAATCAGGAGAAAGTAAAAAAATTATTGCTGTTCCTGCTGATAGATATATGGGAAATGAGGACGGAAGAGGTGGTTTTGGTGCCTTAAATTACGAAAGCGTTATGAGCCAGCTTGAACAATTTAACACCGACCCTGATAAACCTATCCTGATTGTTTTACACCATGACGGTGATAATTACGGCGGAGGAAGCGAATCTTACTACGGCTCAAACTTTCAGTCATTTGTTAACTGGCTTTTAGCAAACCCTTCTAGATTTGTCTGTACCACAATTGAAGATTATCTTGAAATGTTTCCGCCGGATCCAAACGATATTATTCATGTGGAACCCGGTAGTTGGAGCGGCGCTGATAACGGTGACCCTGAATTCAAAAAATGGCTTGGTGACCCTGACCCCGTTTCCGGTTACAGCCCCGATATTAATAGTTGGGGTGTGCTTACGGCTGCTCAAAATTATGTTCACCATGCAGATAATGTTGCTCCGGATAACACAAATACTATTCAAGCCTGGAAGTATCTGCTTGTTTCGGAAGCAAGTGATTACTGGTACTGGGATGGTTCCTTAAATGGTATCTGGGATTCTAATCCAACAAGAGGTGCAAATATTGCCGTTAATTTTGCAAAAAATGTTACTATCGGCTCTCAAGATAACACCCCTCCTACTGTTTTTATCCCGCAAAGAGAACCGTATAATCCCGGCGGTACAGAATGGAATATCCAACAGCCTTCAGATTTTAAAGTTTGGACTTATGCCTATGACCTTAGCGGTTTAAAATCAGTTAAACTTTTTTACAGAGAAGATGCTGACGGTTTTAACGACCCCAATACCATTGTTAACGAAACTTACGCAGGCGGTGCAGGTGTTGGATCTTGGATTGAAATAAACATGACAGGCACTTTAAAACCTTCATTAACTAATCCTCAACCGGTAGTTAAAGCTAAAGAATTTGTAGCTCAAATTAACGGGCTAAATAATGTTCTTCTTGATTATTATGTTGAAGCAATTGATTCTTTTAACAATGTTTATAAAACTCAAATGCAGCATGTTTGGGTTGGTCAATACTCACCGGGTGGCGGAGGTGGCGGAGGTCAATCCGTTTTCTGGACTCCAAATAATGTTACTCAGAATGATACTATAACAATTACTGTTAAAAATGTTACTCAAGGAGCTAAACTACATTGGGGTGTAAACTATCAAGGTTCATCTTGGCAAACACCGAACCAAGTTTATTGGCCTGAGGGTACGGTTCCCTTTGGCAGCGGTAATGCCGTTGAATCCCCTTTTTCCGGTCCGGGAAATGATAGTACTCTAACAATTAAGATTGGTCCTTTTAATAATCCGGCTCAATCAGTAAGCAAAATTGCCTTCGTAATTCATTTTAACGATAATACTTGGAACAACAATAACGGACAAGATTTCAAAATTGATTTTGGAACAGGCGGCGGTGGAGGTGGTTCTTTTGTGTTAAATGGTACTCTTGATGAAAGTGCCGTTAAGGTTGCAACAAATCAAAATGCCGATTTATATCTCGGTTGGAACGGTTCTGAACTTTATGTTGCTTCTCAATCTGCACAATCTCAAAGTAACGATGTTTTTATTATTGTAACAGATTCATTAAAAACTCTAAAACCGGCTATGTGGGGAAAAGCAGGGCAGGTTACCGGCTGGAAACTTTTCCTCGGTAATGAGTCAACTAATAATTGGTCGGGTTGGTTTGATCATTCAAGTAATCCGGGGCAGGCAGCGGGGCAAATTCTTGAAGGCGTAATTAATGTTCAAAATGAGTTTGGTTATATTCCTTCTAAGATTTATGTAGCTGTTGGGCAATATCAAACCAATGATAACGGTACATTAGTTAAACAGGTTCCAGGCGGAAACGGAGACGGGAACATAGACGCATCCGAATTTTTCGAATTTGATTATTTGCTTACTTCAGTTAAACATGAAGAATCTAAAATTGAGGGGTTACCTACCGGATATTCGTTATCCCAAAATTTTCCTAATCCATTTTTAACGGGTGCTTCAGGTTTGTCGTCTAATACTGTTATAAGGTATGAAATACCTGAAGAGGGGCTAGTAACCGTCCAAATTTACGATGTTTTAGGTAATAAAATAACAACGCTTGTAAACGATTATAAAATTGCAGGTTACTATGAAATTAAGTATGACCCTTCTAACCTTTCAAGCGGTATTTATTTCTATACAATTTCTGTTAATAATTTCAGAGATACTAAGAAAATGATAATAGCTAAGTAGCTTTACAGAAAAGTTTGGAAAGAAAAAAGGGGACTGAATCACAAAAACAGTCCCCTTTTTTACTGCTAATTTATTCCTATTATTGCAAAAGTAAAACTCCAAGAAGCACGGCTGCTGCCCCAACTCCTACACCGGTAAAAAAGTTTGATTCACGGGAGATTGTTTCTTTAATTTTAAGAGTATCCATTTTGCTTAAGAATAGTGTATCGGTTCTGTAAATTTCACGAACTTTAAAGAGCGGCGTCAACTTAATTTTTAAGCTATCAATTGCAGGGTAGGCAGCTAAATCCAACTTAACCGCTCCTTCATTGAACAAAAATGTTGTATCAATTTGCGAAAAAGTTTTATTGCTATCATGCCGTAAAGTATCATAAAATACAACATTTATTTCTTTGGTTACATATTTTATCACTGTATCGGGTTTCCCGCTTATAAAAATTGTGTCGGTTTTACCTGTTATAAATTCTTGAATAATTTCATGTTTCTTATCTTTAGAACAATTTAGATTTGAGAAAAGTAAAATCACGCCCAAGATAATTGCTGATACAACAACCAAGTTCAAAAATCCTCCTTTCATAAATAAACTTCCTTTGAGAAAATATTCTTAGAGGGTATCCCTTCGCTCAACAACCAATTTCTAACATCAAAACCGGGGCAACCGGTGGTTTGGTCGGGAAAATCGCGGTGCCCTCCGGTTCTTATACCGGGGTTTAATTCTGTTATCAGTTTGATTAAAGTAAGCATAGTTTCTTTTTGAGCTTTTGACCTTGTATCTGCAGGCAAACCGCCTTCTGCACCTCCTGCATAACATAGCTGAATTGAACGCTTAATAAAAGGAGTACTTTTTACCGTCCATTTCATACCGTTTGTAATTTCGGAATTAGCTAATCCGCTCTTTAAATCAAAATCCCAGACAGATTCAACGGAACCGTCTAATTTAATCAAAGCAAAGTAACCGGGCTTTGACCATCCTAAACTATTGAGGTGGTACCTTCTGATTGAATCTGCTGTAACGGAAACACCGGCAGGAGTTCCGGTGCTATGAATAATTAAGAACTCAATATTTTCCATTAAACTTCCTTAAAATTTTTAACTTCTGCAAATTTTTGAATTACCTTTGGAACAAAAGCTGCAGTTACCCAGAGCAGCAAAATATCCCATTCTGTTTTGCCCGTACTTCCCAAAGATGAAGTAAAAGTATAAACCACCGCAACAAAAAGCGCCACAAAACTCATAATTCTCGTTGAACTGAGTTGCCCGCCTTTTTCCGAAAATAGATCTCTAATCATATTCCCCTCCTTTGTTCCTTAATTTCAGTTTTTATTTCTTCAAGCCTGTTCTGAATTTGAATTAAAAGTATTTTAGTTTCAGTCTTACTCTCTTCTATTACCCTCATTCTATTTTCATGGTCGTAAATAAGTGTTCCGTGTTGATTAATTTGAAATTGCGAAATTGCCGCTCCCCCAATCAAGCCCGCTAAAAAAAGCAGCACCGGAAAAGCTTTCACAATATCCTCTTTAAATTTTTCCATCCCTTTAATTCCTTTATTTTCCGAAAATAAGTTTTTTAAGATAGTCAGAAGCACCACCTCCCAGCCCTCCAATTATTGAACCTAAAAGCCCACCGCCCGTTAAAGAAAGGATTGTTTCAAAAATATTTCCGCTATCCGAATTTTCTTTTGCCTGATTAAGTTGTTCACGCGCCAATTCATATTGCCTGTTCTGCCCCGTAATAGAATTGAGTAGATTGTACATAAATTGTTCGCTGTTTTTATCTTGCGAAGAAGCTGCAATTCTGCTATTTTCTAAACCCGTTAAGTTTGAAGCAGCGTTCAAACGTGAAGCAATATCCTGTGCGGCAATCATACCGTCAGTTTTTGAAATAGCGTCTGCTTCATTCCTGAATAACTCATTTAAAATGTTTATTCCCGTTCCCGATTTAGATAATCCCGAAGATGCAAGCCTCTCGTTAATAGTATCGTAGCCTCTTCCGGTAGTCTTTCTGATATCACTAACTGCCATTTTTCTTTGTTTATCTAAAGAGGGGTTTCCGCCGGAAATTATACCGGTTAAATATTTTTGAAGTGCATCAGTATTCGAATTAAATTTTTCTTCCGCTCCCGTTTTATTTTCAAGAAATTCAGTCATCTTAAAAGCCGAATCACCTAAAATGCCCTGTAATAACTGATACAACAGCGGGTTTTTAGCCCCCTGCCTCTGATTATTTTCTTCTCCGGTAAAAATTGGTATTTTAGTAAAATCATAAGATAAAGGCATAATTTTTCTCCCTGTTTATAAAAGTGTATTAAATCGCCATTCGCCATTAATAAAAATAGCTTTAGTATAAATTCCGTCTTCATTTACAATGCACGAAGTAAATTCGGGAAAGTTTTTTCCTGCCGGCAGTTCCGGTAATATTTTGGGAATAGTAATTTCGAAAATCCATTTACCCCCCAAATTTTTGTACCGGTTGATTAGCGGTGTTCCGTCAACTTTTAGATAGCAAACAGTATTTTCGGAAACTGACCCTGATTCGGGCAGTGAATTAACAATTTCACTTTTGGGTTCAAAGTGATTTTTGAGAAACTCGATCTCTTCAATTACCATCTTTCTGCCTTGAAGTGAAATGTGCCGTTATACGGTATAAAATTACCTTCAACATTATCAAATATCTTACAAGAAACCACCCAAGACTTTTCGCCGGGTAAATATTCGACGCCAAAAATACATTCCTCATCCGGAGTATTATTAAGAATCGAAATAATTTCGCTTCCGGTAGTTAAATTTGAAATTAACTCAACAATGCCCGTATTATTATAGGTAAACCCGCCTGCAATTCCCATAGTATTTATTTTGACTTCGGTGTTAACGGCTTCTGAATTAATTGTAACAACAGCCGCAAAAACTAACGGAATATTGTAACTTTTTTCTTCCAAAATGCCAATTTTAACTGCCCCTTTATCCGTTTTGATGTAAGATTCTTTTTTAGAATGATCAATCCAGATATCGCCCAAATTTAATTTATATACGCTGTTTTCCTCGTTTAATTTTGGGAAATTCATCGTAACCTCCTTATTTAGTTTGTACCTCTGTTAACCAATTTTGTTTTAATCCTGATTTCGTTAATTGCCTTGATGCCGGTTCCAAAAATTTCGATATACAAGCCGGTGCAATATTTGAGTGATCCACTGAGTGAGTCTGTAATTACCTTAATTGTAGTATCTCCCAACCCTGTATTAACTAAGGTTAACTCCTTAAAATTGAGAGAATTTTCGCTATCAACTATTCTGAGTGTGAAACTCTTGTTTTTAATTGCGTT
Organism: Ignavibacteriaceae bacterium; assembly: GCA_014879635.1. Taxonomy (GTDB): domain Bacteria; phylum Bacteroidota; class Ignavibacteria; order Ignavibacteriales; family Ignavibacteriaceae; genus BA9. The sequence continues at coordinate 7,963 of JACSRR010000218.1, forward strand.
AAAACTAAACCATAACTTTCGAAGTCTTAGAATTTGACTTGAAGAGCTCCCACCTGTAAAAGTTTTAGTTACAATTTTTATCGAAATATCTTCCGGTAATGATGATTCGTTATCGGTACTGATCTCTTCAGAAGATGTACCCGAAACGGTAAAATCCGAATTGTTTGTGAAAAGCAGCTCCCCTGTTTTTTTACTCTCAATTACACAATTGGCGTTCTTAACTTTTAACTTGTAGAAATACCCTGTTTTTATGTCGAAAACAATCAGATACTTTAAATTATGAGGTGCACCGGCGGCAATTACAAGCCAATTTTTCTTTCCGGAATAGCATGCCGATAATATTGAAGAGAGCCCTTTTGTGAGTGTTTTAACAAAATTTATCGAAATGTTTGTAATCCCTGATCCCGAAGAAAAATGGTAGAGATTTCTATTGTGGAAAAAGTAAAAAAAAGCACCTCTTTTCACGATAGAATCAGGCTCGTCGCATCCCGTACTTTCATTTAATTTAATAACTTTCCAATTTGAGGGAGAGCCTGAAGTGTAAATTTTGCAAATCGAATTATTTTTGAAGACTAACAAACCTTCAACATCGTCAAAAATTCCGGTGATATAACTGCCAAAAGACGGGAACACCTGAATAATATTTTCAGCTAAGAATGTAGAATATTTATCGATTTGACTAAAACAAACCGCCGATTCTAATTTCTCTTCTTCAGTTGTTAAATTGTAAACTGCTCCGAGTAAATTATCGGGTACTTCATCAACAAAAATATTACCGGTAAACCCCGTATGATCTATTAAAAGTTTAAAATTTCCCGGAAAACCTGAAGAAGGATACCCCTCTGTTCTGTACAATCTGCGTTTAATATTCGGTAATGCGTTTCTTTCAAATCCCGCAAAGGGTAAAAGTTGTAGAGTAGTAGAAATAAATTCTCCTCCGGCTGTGGGAGTTAAAAATTCGGGAGTTTCAACGGCATTACTCTCTATTCCGTTTTCATCCACAAAAACACACCGGTATCTGTAATAGCTTTCGGGTCTGAGTTTTCCTCCTGTTCCCGTATCCGTTGCCGATGAAACTTTGAATATATTGATTCCTGTCAAATCATTAGTTATTGCAGGTTCAAAGTAATTTTTGACTTTTGATAGAATATTTGATGCAAATAACCGCTCTTTATGAACACACAAATATTTTGACTTAAAATTGCGGTTATAACCGGGAGAAATATTAAAATCCAATCTCAAATCGTTTGAATCGCTCAAACCGTCATTAAAAGAAGTTGTTTGATTGTCTAAAATTGCCCTTAGATAAAAGTTGTAAAATCTGTCGTAATTTGCAGTTTTCACAGTTCTAAAAAGTAGTTTTTTCACTATCAGGGGGTTTGAAGAAACGGGTAAATTAGTTAATGAAACGCTGTTTGTAGTACCTGTTAACCCACCGTTTACCGATGAATGAACTTCAATTGGAGAAGAGGGCGAAGAAGAATCGTTTAACGCAGTTGAATAAACTAAAACATATCTATAATAGCCGGCTCCCATTTCGCCTCCCGTCATGCTTGCAGTAGCCTTTGTTCCTGCCGAAATTAAATCAGGGATCGAAATCAGTAGATTTCCTTCCTGATTGTAATTCTCTCCGGTCAAGCAAAACATTTCATTCACTCCGTTTGAAAATACAAGCTTATCACCGGCAAGAGTACTCCGTAGTTTTGCGGCATTTAAACCTGTTTTCACAGTTACCCAATTAGCTGTTTCATTTGCGGATGAAATAAGTGAATTTTCTCCTCCGGCAAATAATATGTTACCACCGTTTGAAGAATCATAAGAGTGCAAAGAATTTACAACTCCTCCGCAAGAATTAGAATTTACTGTTACAAATCCGTTCCTTTTAACAGCTATTCCCCTTTTTGAATGCTCATCTAATACAATATTTTCCGAAAATGTTAATTCGCCCGACTGTAAAAGTTTAGGTGGGTTAAATTCGTTTACCCCGCTAAATTCTCTTAATATAAATTCCTCTTCCATATCTAAAACCCAAAATTATAGTCAAAATTTGAGGATGAAAACACTCCCTGTTTTAATTTAAGGAGATTCATTTCGTACTCATTTAAATATTCGGGAAAAATCATCCCCATCAAATAGCTTATAATAAGTGGAATAAATTTACCGGGTAAACCCGGAGATCCCGTAAAGTTTACTCCGTCAAAAATATCATTTAAAGGAGCTGTAGGTGAAAACAATTCACCGTCTTTATAAAATTCAACCTTGATTTGAAACGCGGTTAGTGCAAAACAATCAAAATAAAAAGTACCGGAACTCCCCTCTCCTTTGATAAAAGCGTATTTCCGGGGTGCTGAATTAATATATTCATTTCCTGAGCTTAGGATCTCGGCTTCGTTCACTCTTTCAAGATATATAGTCTGAGTATTCCCGTTATTTAAGATACCCACCGAAATAATTTTCTCTCCGATACCTTCTGTTTGAATTTGATTAGAATTTGCCGGCAGAGCTAATAATTGCGATGATTTCACCGCCGGAACTCTACTGCTCAAATCTTGAATGGCTTCAGAAATTCTTAATGCAATAACTTTATCGTCAATTTTTTGTTCAGCTATACCCGTAATTTTGCATCTAAGAGAGTATTTAGCGTAAAATGCATCTCTGATTTCTTTGTAGGTCATTATCCGTTTCCTTTCATTATTTGTCTTATTGCTGAAATAATTTCTTCATCACTCTCCCCTTGTTGCAATTGGTTGCCAAGAATGCCCTTAATTTCTGCAACACATTTCTTAACCAAAAACGGAATTAAATAATCCGGAAGGTCAATTTGAGCTGTGTTGTTAACCGCATAAATAATTTTTCTGTTATAATGTGCAGTGGCTTGAACAATAGTAGCCGGTGCAATAAATATTTTCCCTGATTCTAAGCAAAAAAATGAGTTGTTTATCGAAGGCTTTGTGAACTCATTCTTGCATAAATCATCAAATCCGGAAGAGGAGATCTCAATTGCAATTCCTTTTCGCGAAGAATTATCTCTAACTTCAATAAAACGGAGAGGATTCTGAGTAAGAAGAATACCCGGAAAATTACTTTCGTTTACTTCAACGGTTTTAACTTCAATACCGCCAAAATCTGAGTTAGTTAATAGACTTGTTATATTTACCTGAGTTTCATATCGCTTTACACCTAAAGATACCAATTTACTACCGAGCCAAATTGCCGAATTGTTTATGATATCGTTTAACCTGAGCGGAGGGAAGAATTCACTCCCCTCCACTCCTGTATTAATAGAAATTTTATCTCTGATTTCAATCAAACTTGCCATTAGTAATTCACTCCTTCACTCAAAATTTTATATTTTTCGAAAATTAGAAGTGATTCATTTATCCTGTTGTCTTTTTTTAACATATCGTAATGAGCATACAAACAGATAGATTCATGAACTTGAGGTTTTAATATCGAACTATTTGCAGCGTCAATCTTTGCGGGATATTTGATATAGATCAACTCATAACTTCCCGAATTAAGTATCCCTTCCCCTTCAATTTTGAACGAATTCCCAATAATTAAAGCGAATCTTTGAGTACCGTTTACATCCTTGAGATAAAAGTTACGAGGTGTAAAAGGGTTAAAATTACCTGTTTCTCTAAGATAAACGGCTTCTCTATCTGCATCACCGTTAGCAATTTTGAGACTTATTAAATGTAAAAAATCTCCGGGAAGATTAAACGAAATACCCGAAACCCCATTAACAATTAATGAAGTTTCTAAAGTCTTCATAAAACCGGGAATTATACCTGATTTAGTAAAATGTGTCAAACCCGAATTAACAATTTCAGTTTGCCCTGCAGTTAAACCGGAATAAATTTCTTCATCACTCCAAAAACCTGCTACTGTTTCATCAAGAAAACTCCTCACCCTGTTTAACATCTCAGTATTTGTCATTATGCCCCTCAAATGCTTTAATAAATTGAAAATTACACTTCTTTTCCCTTCACTCCCGATTCTTGTCGGGATTACTCTTCACCCTTACCCTTCACCCTTCACTCCCGATTCTTGTCGGGATTTCTACCCACTACCCACTGCAAGCGTAGCGAACTACCCACTAAATTGCCCATTAAATTCTGAAAAATTATTTCACTTTCCCCGGAAAAACTGCCTTATTGCGCAAATAAATCCACACCTTGTAAACCATCCCTGCATTGTTAGAGGAAAGAGGTAGAAACCGTAACCGTGCTTCATTAAACCTGTTTTGATTGATTGCCCATGAAGAAACGCGAGGGTCACTGTTGTTCCAAGTTCCTAAACTATCGCTTGAAACCCAGGGACTAACATTTCCCGCAATGTTCAACCTGCCTTGAATTTGAGCTTTTACTGCTTTTGTGTAGCCTAACGAATTATAAAGATGTGCTATAAAAAAGAATTTCCTGTTTTCGTCTTGTACGGGACCAACATAATAATCGCTCGAAATTGGAAACACCGGTGAGAAAAATTCTAACAGACTGTCTTTAGGCTGCGGAATGTATTCAAAATAAAATAACTCAGCGTTTGAGTCAGCCGATCTAATTAGTTTTTGAGGCAAAATCTCTATTGCCAAAAAAAGTATCAAAAATAAAATTAATTTTTTCACTTTAACCTTCACTTAACTTTTTTAGTTCTGAAATTATATTGTCCATTTTTTGAATTATTTCCTTTTTTGCCTCTTTTTTAACCCTGCCCTGACTATCGTAAATTTTTGCTGCAATTTCAATCCCCTCCAGCCCCAAAGATGCTACCACTTTAGTTTGTGAGTTTAAGAATTCCAATTGTTGCAATAAATTTTTGTTATCATTAATTAAAGAAAGACTCTGAGCACTTTCCATATTTAATGCCAAATCCGGAAAAGCTTTGTTATCCGGTAATGCATTTGGCGATTCGTAAAAATCTACTCCGCACAAAACCGAATCTCTTAGCACACTTATCTCAGTATCTGAATCTGTTGTATAAAACGAGAACAAACCGGAAGGAGTGAATCTTAGCGTTTTACCGTTAAAATTGTAAGAGTATTTTCTGTATTTACTTATAAAATATGCCATATTATCCTTTTGAGAAGAAACCCCCTTACAGATAAGTTGATCTACTAAGAGGGTCTCTAAAAATTTTATGCCTTTTTCAAAATTCCGTGACACTCTTCATTATGGAGCTCTAACCCAATATCCATAAGAATTTTTGTAGTAGTGCCGTCCTGCCCCGGCGTTTCAACCCCTTCTTCAACTCTGAATTTCCTTGCACCCTTTTTATCAGCCGCCATGTATCTCAAGCGTACTTTATTTGCATCTATAGTAAACCCGTAGTTAGCAAATTTACCGTCCATAACCGGATTCCAAACTATCCCAATTTTTCCGAAGGGCGTAATATATTCCCGTAAATCTACCCCGTAAACTTTAGTAACAGGGTCAGGAACAAGCTCGTACCTGCTCTTTATAAAAGCGTTGATATCCTTTAATTGGTTTGAACCGCAGAGATGAATCTTATAATTTGAACCCTTTTCAAACACTTCCATTAAATGATCGTCAAAAACTGTTTCCGAAAGTGTACCCGTATAAGTGTTTACATTTGAAGTAACTCTGCCTAAAAATCCGTGTCCCCAAGTTGTTCTGTAGTTGCCCGAAGTAGCGTAACCTTGCGAAGGCGCAAACATAAAATAGCGTTCGGCTTGCAGTTTCATCTCTTCAATTCTTTTTGCAACTAAAGCTGCGTGGTCAGTGCCGTCTGTGTAATATTCTCCTGCTTGTTGCCTGCCGGTAGTTGCAATCGATTCAGAAAAGATTGTCAAATAATTAAATTTTTCAATTTCCCGGGTAGTTACTGCAGTTCTAACACCATTGTTTTCGCTATTTCTAGAGCCAATTATTTTGATGTAACCGCCTAAATTTTCTAAAGAAGTGAGGTTAGAGGTACCGTCAATGTGTGTAAGTACTGCTTGCGAACTATTAATAGCCGAAACAAAAGCCATTTGCTCCGTTTCTTCAATTAATACGATATCATCTAAATTAAAAATTGTGTAAGCCCCACAATTAGATGATGCCAGCGTTAGAGTAGCCGGAGTGCCCGAAGCCGTAATTGCGGCAGTAATATTAGTTTGATGAGGATAGAATTCATTTTCGAACCAAGAAAACTTAGCATAAGCATTTTTAACCTCTTTTGAATCCCTTTTTCCGAACCAGAGAAATTGTAAAAGCGGTGTTTGATACGGTTTTAAGATTTGAAGTACTTTTTCTATATCCGGAACTACACTCGCTTGATTTAACGAAGCAGTTCCTAAATTCCCTTTATTTATAGTTTCATAAGCCATATTACCCCCTGTAGTTTTCTGAAATTATTGAATCAATTAACCTGTTTTGAAGCTCTGACCCTCTTTTTGAAGTATCTATTGAGCGAAGCCCGTAAATTTTTGAAGACCCGGCTTTTTTTAATCCCTTTGCAACTGCCCTTGCAACTTCTTCCCCTTTCTTTTCATTCTCTTCTTTAAGCTGTTTTTGAAGTTCTATTGATTTGAACTCATTTTCAATGAACACCTTTAGAATCTCCTCATCGTCTTTAAGAATTTCAAACAATTGAGGGAATTGCCCTGCCCATAAATTTCGTTTTTCTTCCGTTATTTCCACATTAAATCCTTGATTTTACAAAGCAAAATTACCAACAGCGTTTTGCCGTTTCAAGTGCAGAGTTGTGATAGTGCTTTAAGTTGAACTATCTGTGTATGTGGGTCGCACAAAACAATGTGAACCGGGAAAGTGAACCGCTGTAATCCCATTATGGGTCAGGATTCGAGGTGGAGTTTATCTCACTGTGCTTTATGTGGTTAATAACAAATATAAAATACCAAAATCAATTTTTGACGCCGGAGGTGTTACACAAAAAAGTAGTTGACAAATTTAGTGGGTAGTTCGCTACGCTTGCAGTGGGTAGTGGGTAGGAAAAAGTAGTTGACAGTTGAAAGTTCGTTTCACTGACAGTGAACAGAAATCCCGGCAGAGTCGGAAGTAAAGAGAATGCGACTCGCAATAGACGGAAAATTAACAAATAGTCAATTTAAATTCAATTTTTGACGCCGGAGGTGTCACATATTTGTAGAAAAAATAAAATTCAGGTTTGTTCGACCCCGGAGGT
>JACSRR010000261.1 GCA_014879635.1 Ignavibacteriaceae bacterium
CACTCTCTAAAACAGAGTTTAATAAAGTTTCAACTAACTCACCCTGTGAATTATAGAGAAATGCTTTTACAATTCCGGTTTCAGGAATGTAAAAACCGACTTTTGTTGAAGGATTGAACGGATTTGGATAATTTTGAGTAATCGAGAATTTTAACGGAAGGATATCTACATCCAAAATGTGTGAATATGAATAACTGCCGTCAAAATCTATTTGTTTTAATCGATATTGGTAAAAACCCGGTTTTGTAGGTTTGTCATTAAAATTATAGTTGTTAAATTCGGTTGAGTTACCTCTTCCGGTTACAAATCCTGCACTCTCCCAATTATTACCGGAATGTTTTCTTTGTACTTCAAAACCGGAGTTATTTACTTCTGTTGCGGTACTCCAATTTAGCGACACATTATTTCCGGTTACATTATAATTAAAACCTAATAACTCAACCGGAACAATGTCAGATATTAATAGTTTGACGGGGATAACCTTAACGGGATTAACCGGGTCATTTGTTGTAATTTTTAGATCTGCGGTGTACATACCATGCGGATAATCTTGAGATTCTAACCTAAGTACCACAGGCAGGGTATTACCCGAATAAATTGTGCCTTGCACTCCGTTTATGAACAACCATTCCGGATCTGCACTAAATTTTACGGCAAGATTATTTTTAAGGTAGTTTGCGTTATAAACAACAGGTAATCCTACGGTACCGGTGGAATTTTCAATACCTACAGTTGCCGAGTTGAGGGTTGCCGAAAGCGAATTGTAGTAAAAATATACTTGTCCGCCTCTCATCAATACTACCTGAAAAGTTAGTGTACCGGTAGCAGAATATCTTTCCCAATTTGTGAACTGGATAATTGTTTTATCCGGGAAATTGAGGTAGTAAACTCTTCCCGAAGTTTTGCCGTCAAGATCATCCCAAAACGGAGCTGCATAGTTGTTCGGAAACGCTGTTGAGGGGATATTTGCGTTTGTAATAGAACTTGCAGTAACTGGCGAAAATGTGATAAATCCGTTCGTTGAAATGTAGAATGAATTGTAAGTGTTTCCGTAATATTTGAAGGGGAAACCGGTGTTAATTGGTCCTGCGTAGCCTTCATCGGTTGCGGAAAATGAACCGGTCGGTATCCAGTTTGTAATCATAGTACCTGTTTCGGATATGTCACTCCAATTAAATTGTGGACCTGCAGGGTGGTCAGAATCAATCCATTTATATCCAAATGCATCAGGACCGCCGCTACCTTCAATCGAATATCCAAAAAATTGTTCTTTTGGAGATTTCTCATTTTCAACGCTTTGCTCTGTAGTAATTGAAGGAGCCTGATATTTTAAGCCGAACATTCCGGCGGGGAAAGTTTGGTTTTCGAGAATTGCCGTAAATTGCAAAGTTGAAGGATTTGCAGAGATATTTTGAATAAAAAGTGTATCGTTCTTTTCAGACATATTGGTCAAAATGTAGTAAATGCTATCGGGGTGAGATTGGAATGCAGGTGCGCCCCAAGTTGTACCAGATGACAGATTTGACAAATTTGATTTGTTTCCCCAAACATCAGCAGATCTAATTGAAAAATAGTAAGTTGTATTAAACGCTAAATTACTAACATTTAAACTTAACGGTGTTCCTGTAGGTGCAGGTACATGATTGTAACTTAACTGATTTGCCGAGTTAAATGCAATAGTATCGGAAATTGGGGTAAGGGAATATCTTATATCGAAATTTCTAACACCGCCGGGAGAAGTATCGTTTGGCACTGTCCAAGATAATTGCAAAGAATTTGAAGTAGGGTTAATAGCTTGTAAATCGGTAACGGGGTCCGGAGGAGTGGCGTCAGGTGTAGTGGCAAATAATATTGCTTGCTGTGCGTTTAAAATACCCCAACCAAATTCTCTATTCGGATTAGCTGCTTGTGAAGCGGTGTTTCTCATTGTATTAATTACTTGCATTGGAGTAAGGTTAGGGTTGAAACTCAAAATAAGAGCTGCAACACCTGCCGCTAACGGACAACTGAATGAAGTACCCGAAGCGGTAGTATATTGAGTGTTATTTGATGTACTTGCCACTCTAACGCTTGAACCCATTGCCATTACATCAGGTTTAATTCTACCGTCAACCGTATTACCGACACTACTGAAGCTTGATCTTGTACCGGTAGATGTTACAGCGCCTATAGCGAGTACTGAATCACCGTCAGAAGGGGCACCGAGGGTATTTCTGGTAGCATTAAAACCTTCATTACCAGCCGAATTTACAACAACAATTCCTTTTGAAGCAGCAATATCTGCACCTATAGTAATTCTGCAAGTGTTTCCGTTCATATCCTGCCATGTGTAGCTTGTGTAAGGCGGGTCAAATGTAATGTAACCGAGTGAAGTTGAAGTAACATCAACACCTATACTATCTGCCCACTCTGCAGCTGCAATCCAGTTATCTTCTTCAATCGGAGTTTCACTTACGGTGTTTTCTGTTTTAGCTAACATATAAGTAGCGCCGAAAGCCGGTCCTATTAATTGCCCGGGTTTATAACCGCCGATTGTTGAAAGAGTTTGAGTTCCGTGTGTACCGCTACCCATATCAGTTGAATCACCTACACCGGGGTCATTGTTTACAAAGTCCCAAGTAGCAATAATATTCATAGCGTTAAAAGATTCGTGCGAAAGTCTGTTGAATCCGGCATCCATAACACAGATATAAATACCTTGACCGGTAACGCCTAAATCATGAACTGCCGGAACAGATATTTGATTGTTTTGAGTAAATGAAGCACCGTAATCAAGGGCATGTACGCCTTCGGGTTGTATAAGTTCAAAATTACCCGCCTCTAATTGGTCTTCCTCAATTGGGGGTGATTTCTTGAGTTTATAAACAATATCAATTTCTCTTACAAAAGAAAGATTTAATATCTCATTAATTTTTGCAGCATTAAGATAAGCTGATACTCCGTTAAACCACTTAGATTTCTGTTTGATTTTAATACCAAGCTCTTCGAGTGTACTAATATAATTTAATGAAACGGGGAGATCCGAATAATCGATTAAATTTTCGGCAGGTAAAACCTTGCTTCTTCTCTGAAGAGATTTTTGACTGACAACTTGTTCGGGTGAAGACAACAAATTTAACGAAGTGTTTTTATCTGTAAAAAATATCCAAACTAAAACTTCTTCATTTTGCAAAACTGATGAATATTGAGCTCTCAGCCCTGCACCAATTTTACCGGAGAACTGAGGATATAAGATAGATGTTAATAAACAACAAAGGAAAAATAGTTTTTTCATAATTTATGGTGTTGTTCCTGCTTTAATTATACTTGATAATACCGGTTTTAATCCGGCAAAGAAAAATTCAATTGCAATAACCATTACAATTAGTCCCATAATCCTCATCATAACTTTCATGCCCGTTTCACCAATAAATTTAGTAACTTTTGATGAACCCCATAAAAACAATAAAGTAATTAGTAGAACCAAAAAAATAGTCAAAATTAAAATAACTTTCATTAAAAATGTGTGTGCATCTTGCATTAAAATAATAGAGTTAGTGATTGCGCCGGGACCGCTTAGTAGGGGAATAGCAAGTGGAGTGATAGAAATATCACGAATATACTCTTTAATTTCATCGGGTGCAGCTTTCATTCTTGTAAGATTTGCTTGAAGCATTTCTTGACCCATAATAAAGAAAATAATACCGCCCGCCATTCTGAAACTGTTCACAGAAATCCCAAAAAAATTAAAAAGCAGTTCGCCTGAAAATGCGAAGATTACAAGTGTAATGAAAGAAGTGAGTACTGCCTTTTGTGCGGTTTTAATTCTTCCTTTTTGGTCTAAGCCTGCGGTCATTGTTAAAAAAACCGGCATCACACTGATTGGGTTTATCAATGTGAAAAATGAGGTGAAGCAAAGTAGAAAGAAATTAAGGTTTTCCATAACAGATAACTCTAATTTGGTTGAAAAAGTGGGATTGAAAATTTAAAAGTAGTACCTTTTTCAGAAGTTTCAACCGTTAAAGTTCCATCGTTTTTCTCAACAAACTCTTTGCAAAGTTTTAAGCCCAGACCTGTTCCTGCTTCGTTTGCAGTTCCTTTAGTAGAGATACTTTGCTCAGAGTCAAACAACTTATCAAACACATCGGGAGAAATACCTGAACCGCTATCAGTTACGCTAACATAAATAAATTCTTTATCAGGAACCGCATTTACAATAATATTTGAGTTTACAGGGGAGAATTTCACCGCATTTCCTATCAAATTTCTTAAAACTGTTTGAATTGTGTTTTGGTCATAATATGCCGAAATTTGAGGTGTTGAGTTAATTATCTTAATATTTTTTTGTTCAGCAATACCTGCTACATGCCCTATTACATAATCAATATCCGGATTTAGTTCATAGATACGGGGCTGAATAACTATTCTGCCTGACTGTGAACGAGTCCAATCTAAAAGATTCTCCAATAAAGAAAAAGTTGATTTAGAAGTTCTGTATAATCGCCTTATAAAGTCAATTTTCTCGTCATCAGAAAGTTCTTCATAATCATCAAGTAATATTTCTGTTAAACCAAGCAAAGCAATAAAAGGATTTTTAAGGTCATGAGAAATAATAGAGTACATTTTATCTTTAGTCTTTTGAGAAGCATTAAGTTCGGCAAGAATTTTTTCTAACTCATTTTTTTGCTCAATGATTTCCGAAGTTCTAATTGTAACTATTTCTTCTAATTTTTTCTTTTCGTTCATTAATCGTCGTGTGTAAAAATAAACAATTAAAGCGAGTAAAATTAGTAAACATAACAGGATAAAGGATATTCCCCACCAAGTATAATACCAATGTTTTTCAATTGTAATATAAACTACGGAGGTTGAGCTCCAAATATAATTTCCGGATTGCCTTGCTCTAATATTTATACTATAATCACCGGGTTTGAGCCCCCCGAGAAAGATGGAGTTCAACTTAGATGGTTGGTTCCAGCTAGAGTCTAAACCGGTAATATAGAATTGATAGTCAATATTATTTCCGGGAAAAGACAAGCTTTTAAAGTAAAGCCTTTGAAGCGAATTTTCAAGAACTGAAACTTTATTCTCTAAAATTTCAATTTTCCGGTTTGTTCCTTCATCCAAAATATAAAATACCGGAAGTCGTGAATCTTTCACATTTTTTTCAACTATAGATAATCCGATACCGTCAGGTGTTCCTACCCAGATAGCATTATTTTTATCAACCAACAAACATCGGGAATTTATTGTTTTTGAAGGAAGTCCGTTTAATTCGCTAAAAATAGAAATATTTCCGTTTTGATTTCTAATCAATCCTTCAGCTTTACCAACCCAATATAAATTAGAATTTAAAATTGCGATAGCTCTCATATCACCGGACCTTAAGGACTTATGAATACTCAATTCATAAACTCCATTTTTCCTTATATATAACCCCTCTGAAGTTGCTAAGTAAAGATCATTATTCTCATCGAACGCAATATCATTCACCCTGAAGTTTTTACCTGAACTTAGTTGCGGGATTCCTTTAACAGGAGAAATTAAATCTCTCTCTTCGTCATAAAAATAGAGTATTTTGTCAGGTAAATTAGATCCAAAGTAAACTTCTCCTTTTTCGCAAACACCAATAGACGATATGGGGTCAGTACCTAAATCAGAAACTTTGTATCGTATTTCCTTAAAATTTGTGTCAATTCTTATAACACCTTCACTCGAAGAACTGTTAACCCAAAGATTTCTATTTTTATCTGCTTTGAGATAAAAAACCATGCTCCCTTTCTGGGATAGAGTGATAATTCTATCAAGTTTTTCATTTTTGAATACTAATATATCTCCGCTTGAAGTACCGGCAAAAATTAAATTGTTACTTACTTCCAATGACAAAAATGAGTATTCTGAATTGGAATAAATTGACGAATAAACAAATTTACCGTCAATATTCAGAGCCTTAAATATACTTGACCCGTCGGTAGTGTAAACTACACCTTCCGGTGATTCTCTAATTGAATGAATATAATTTGTGATAAAACCGGGTGCAACAAGATTGAAAGCTTTTTTACCAAATAAAAAAATTCCAAGATCGCTTGATACCCAAAGCTTATCATCGTAATCAATATACAGGTCATTAACTTTTGAAAAAGGGAAATCAAGGATTTTGAAAAAACTTTTAGGGTCTAAATTTTTATTGATTGAAAAAAGACCGCTTCCCCAAGTACCTATAAAAAATTCATTTTTCCCTTCAATGATACTTGAAACATTTATATCGCCTATCAGAATCTTTTTTATCTGATAAGTGGATGAGTTAAAAAGATACACCCCTGTACTTTTAGCAAAGAGATAACTTTCATCTGATATTTTTGTTACGGCGGAGATATAACTTTTACCGTCGGTGTCAACAATTTTATCAAATCTATCGGTAACAGTGTTAAGTAAAAAAATACTTCCCGAAAATGTGATAAGAAAAAAGTTGTTTTCATTGTCTTCTGCAAAGTAATGTCCTCTAAGAAAACTTAATGAATAATCTTTCTCTCTTAAAGAAAATCTTTTTAAGTCACCGTTTTTATCTTTTCTAACAATTGCGCCATTCTCAGAAATCCAATAATTTCCTTTACCATCAACAAAAGTTGATTTAGGATACCAAACGGTTGAATCTGTTAATAAAAAATCACCCTTAATGAGAGTTTGAAATTCTGTATAAGTGACTTTATTGTCTGTTTTCAAAACTCCTTGATCAGTAGTGATTAACAAACCTGATTCGTAAGGGAGAAGCGCTTTTACATATTGGGATGGGAGATAATTTGAGAAGTTTTCAAAATCTGTTCCGTCAAATCTTACAACTCCGTTATCGGTGGCTACCCATATAAACCCCAAATAATCTTGAGTTACTGATTTAACTAGATCAATAGGTAAACCGTCTTTAACCGTGTAACGGGTAACTTCATAATTTTGGCTCATTAGAAGAGGAGCCAAAACTATCAGCATTAATATTCTGTACAAATTGCTGTTCCGGAATAGATTTATTACTTAACCTTAAATTTAAGTATTAATAACGGTAAAATAAAATATTTCCCGGTCATGCAATAATTATAGATGTAATTTGAATTAAATTGCCAAAGAATTGAAATGAGAATAAAAATCAGAGATTTATTAAAACACTTTATTAGTTAAAAGCAATTTTAAATAAGGAGAATATTTAGAATAAATAAAAATAAGAACAATACTAAAACTATTTAAGCCTATTCAAACCGTTTAAAGCTGCAACTCTGTAGGCTTCTGCCATAGTTGGATAGTTAAAAGTGGTATTTGCAAAGTATAAAAGAGAGTTTGCATCCCCGTTTTGAGAAATAATTGCTTGCCCGATATGAATAATTTCTGTAGCATTTGAGCCAAAACAGTGAATACCCAGAATTTCTAAAGTGTCACGGTGAAACAAAATTTTTAACATTCCGGTTGTATTACCGGTAATTTGAGCACGGGCAAGGTGTCTAAAGAAAGAGTGACCTACTTCATACGGTATTTTCTCGGCAGTTAATTCTCTCTCAGATCTACCAATTGAGCTTATTTCCGGAATAGTGTAAATTCCTGAAGGAATATATCTAACTAATCTAAAATCGCATTTCCCGTTTATTATGTGAGTTGCGGCAAATCTTCCTTGGTCATAAGCTGCACTTGCTAAAGATGGAAAGCCCGTAACATCACCGACGGCATAAATATTTTCAACATCAGTTTGATAGGCTTGATTTGTTAAGATTGAACCTCTTGAATCCGTTTTAATTCCCAGATCTTCCAATCCCATATTTTGAGAATTGCCTGTTCTACCCTGAGCCCAGAGAATTGCATCGGCAGTAATTTTTTTGTTTGATTCTAAATAGAGTGAAACACTGTCATCCCTTACTTCCAATTTAGTGTAATTTTCGTTATTACGAATAAGAGCCCCTGTTTCACGCAAGTGATAGCTCAATGCGTCTGAGATTTCATCATCAAGGAAGGACAAAAGTTTATCTCTTGTGTTAATCAGGTTGACTTTTATCTGCAAACCTCTAAAAATGGAAGCATACTCGCAACCAATTACTCCGGCACCATAAATAATTATCGATCTAGGGTTTAAGTTGGTTTTGAGTACTGTATCGCTATCTAAAACTCTTGGGTGCAAAAAATCAACATCATTAGGACGGTAAGGTCTTGAACCTGAAGCTATTACATAATATCCGGCAGTTAATTTTTCCGAAACACCGCCTTTATTTATTATTTCAATTGTGTTTGAATCTAAAAATTTAGCTCTACCGTTAAACACATCAATAAAATTTCGAGTATAAAAGCTTTTCCTAAGTTTGACCTGCTTTTCAACTACAGGACCGGCTAAACTTAAACAATTTTGGAAAGTACGGTTTTCACGATTACCCGATTCTGCAATTGATTGAATTACTTGACGAAGAGCCTTACTTGGTATGGTGCCGGTATGTGTACATGAACCCCCTACTTCGGGAAATTCATCAATTACTGCAACCTTCTTACCTTCTTTATTGGCTTTCATTGCAGCACCTTCACCACCGGGACCGGTACCGATAACTATAATATCGTAATCAAATTTCATTCTATTTCACTTTTTGCAGAATACTTTTAAATGTAGATTTAAAGATAAAATAAATCTGATTTAAATATTAAAAGAAAAGTTATGAAGTTCATTATTAAGATATTTTTATTTTTAATTGTTGTATTAAATTGTACTCCGGGTCAAAAACAAAATGAAATGCGGGCGGTTAAAATCACTGATGTTGATTCTCAAGTGTTGTTCACAGACCGTAGTATTTCAGACGCAATGGATTTCCTTGCAGCTCACGGATTTAATGCCGTAATACCGGTTGTTTGGAACGCAGGTGTAACTCAATATCAAAGTCAGCTAACTCAACAACTCTTCGGCTATTTGATTGATCCTCAGTTTGCAGGAAGGGATCCGTTAAGAATTATTGAAATTGAAGCAAGAAGGGTTGGTATTGAAGTTTATCCTTGGTTTGAATACGGCTTTTCTTCATGGTACTCAGGCGGAACTCCACCGTTTGGCGGACATATTTTGCAAAAATTTCCGAAATGGGCTGCAAGACACTCAAACGGAAATATTTGTACAAAAAACGGTTTTGATTGGATGTCTGGTATAAATCCTGATGTACAAAATTACATAATTGGTATGGTTTCGGAAGTTATGAGAAATTATGACATTGACGGAATTGAGTTTTCGGATAGAATGCCAGCTTTACCGGTTGAATGCGGATATGACAGTGTAACTGTAGCACTTTACAAGAGTGATCATTCAGGTGCAGAGCCTCCTTCAAATATCTATGATGCTGCTTGGATGCGTTGGAGAGCTGATAAATTAAATCAATTTTATCGCAGAGTTAAAGATACTGTTAAATCGTATGACCAAAATATTATTGTTGCGAGTTCGCCTTCCGTACACCCTTGGGCTTACAATGAATATTTGCAGGATTCCCCGGATTGGGTGAACAATGATGTGGTTGAGCACTTAATACCCCAATTGTACAGATATTCTATTGCTGACTACCAGTATGAATTAGACCGTGCAATTAGTTTTGTTCAAACCAACAAGAGAGATAGAATTATAGCAGGCATTTTAATGAATGTCGGGAATTATTTGATTACTCCAGAATTTTTAAGACAGTCAATTAATTTAAACCGGGCGAGAAATATTAGCGGAGAAGGTTACTTTTTTTACGAAGGCTTGAGAAAGAACGGTAGTCAATTGGCAACTATTCTCAAAGATGAGTACTATATGGAATCTGCAACAGTTCCTGGAAGAAACGGATTTAATAGAAGACCAAAAGGAAATTATGTGGCAGAAAATGACCTTCAAAATATTTCTACCACCGGAAATTGGGAAGCTACACCCGTTCAAGGGCATAAAGAGGGAATCCTATGGGTTAAAGATACTTCGTATAGTAGCATTAGTTATTTTACAGATACACAGGCTGATGCTTTTTTTGATGTTTATGTTTATTTGGTTACTTCTTTTTCTTTTACAGCCAATGCAAAGTATACAGTTAAACACAAAGACGGCGAAAGTGTTTTTACTTTAAATCAGCAGATAACTTCTAACAGAGGTTGGGTGAAATTAGGCACCTTTGAATTTGCAAGGGGTTACCGTGATTTTCTGACGATTGATAATTCGCTTTCAAATGACGGAAAATATTTGATGGCAGATGCAGGAATGCTCTTGATTAATAGAAAATTATCTCCAAATGCACCGGTTACAGGAATCGAAAAATCAGAAATTTCAAATGACATTCTACCCGGAAATTTTGCTTTAACCTCTTACCCAAACCCATTCTCCGAAAACACTAATTTAGTTGTGAAGTTAGATGAACAGGTTAGTAATTTAAAAATTGAATTGTTTAATTCTATCGGGGAACTTATTGATGTTATATATTCAGGTGAAGGATTCACCGGTGAAAAAGTCTATAATATTCAGATGCTAAACGGATATCCAAACGGAGTATATTTTGTTCGGGTTACGGCAGGTAACAAAATTAATACACAAAAATTAATGCTAATTAGATAAATGTGAATTAATTTTAAAATCAGGCTGTTACTTAATTGTAATTAAAGGAACAGCCTGATTTGATAAAGATTGAAAATCTCTCTAAATCGTATAAAGAGGGAAATGAAACACATAACATAATCGATAATTTTAACCTATTTGTTGAAAAACCTGAATTTATTGTAATACTTGGTAAAAGTGGTTCGGGTAAAACCACTCTTCTCAATTTATTAACGGGTATAGATAAACCCGATAGCGGTAAAATATTTCTTAATACCACAGAAATTTCTTCACTCTCAGAACCCGGAATAACTCTTTTTAGACGCAAGCACACGGGAATAATTTTTCAGTTTTTTAATCTATTACCTTCTCTTACAGTTTTAGATAATGTACTACTGCCTCTTGAATTAAATGAAAATCTAAATAAGACATCAAAAAATTCGGCGTTAGAGTTACTGTCAGAATTAAATCTAAAGGAAAAAGTTAAATCTTTCCCTGATATTCTGAGCGGTGGCGAACAACAACGGGTAGCAATTGCCCGCGCCTTAGTTCATAACCCATCTTTTATAATAGCTGACGAACCTACCGGTAATTTAGATTTTGAAACTGCGGATACTGTTTTTAACATGTTGTTAGATATTGTTAAGAAAAAAGAAAAAACATTAATAATGGCTACCCATAACAGGGATCTGGCAAAATACGCAGATAGAGTTTTAAATTTTTCAGGAAAGCATATTGAGGTAACTTTTAATTCCGGTAATTATGCTTAAAATTTTAGATAAATCATCGATAACGGGACTTCTAAAAAATCCCGTTCAAACTTTTATTGCTGTAATTGGAGTTGCCATTGGTGTTTTTATAGCCTTGAGTGTCGATATTGCTAACGAAAGTTCCGGAAAGGCGTTTCAACTTTCTGTTTCTTATTTGAAAGGGGAATCAACTCATCAGATTATAAACCCCGCGGGTAATTTACCCGTTGACCTATATGTTTCTCTGAGAAGAACATTCCCTAAATTAAAATCTGCTCCCGTTATTGAGAACGAGATTAAATTAGAAAACGGTACCAAAGCTGTTTTTATCGGAATTGACCCGTTCAGGGATTCTCCTTTCAGAAATTTAATTTCATTTGACCCAAAAAATAATCAAGATTTATCTGCACTATATTCAGTTCCCGGGGCAGTATTTATTTCGGAGGGAATTGCAGCTAATTTGGGTGTAAATATCTCAGATTCAATTTCATTTATTTGTAACGGCAAACTTGAACACGGGATAGTATTCGGGATTTTAAAAAATAAAAGCGGTGAAAAGAACTATAGCTTTGAAAATATTATTGTTACCGATATTTCAAACGCTCAACATATTCTCGGAGTTAAAGATCAGTTAACACGGATTGATATAAAGTCAGAGAATCTTCCCGTTGGTTTTGCGGATTTTGTTTCAAAAAATTACCCACAAACCTGGATTGTACAAACTAATTCAGCTACTGAAGCAGCTGAATCAATGACAAAAGCTTTCAAGCAAAATTTATTTGCAATGAGTTTGTTGGCAATGATAGTTGGTTTGTTTCTTATTTACAGTACAATAAATTTTCTTGTAGTGAAGCGAGGCAGGGAATATACGCTCATGAGATTGATGGGTGTTACTCAAAAAGAAATAAAAAACTTGGTGTTAAATGAAGTTTTTTTTATCGCTGCTTTAGGGACTTCGATAGGTTTAATAACGGCAATTTCGCTTAGTACATTTTTTATTGAAGCTGTTTCATCAACTATCAGTGATTTGTATTATTCGAATGCGGTTTCGGTAAAAGAGGTTTCGGTTTTTAGTATAGTAAAAGCCCTTTTGATAGGATTATTAACACCGTTAATAGCCGGTCTGTTTCCGGCAGGGAATGCATCTAAAATTTCGTTGGTATTATCATCACGGAGATCACTGATAGATTCAACTACGCAAAAATCGGTACCGGTTTATACAAGATTTGCATTACTGTGTTTTATTGTTGCCGGAATGCTACTGTATTTTGCAGGGAAAATTATTTTCTTGAGTTATTTTGCAGCATTATTAGTGATTATTGGATTTGGGCTATTAACTCCTTTTACGGTTATTTTCACTACCGGCAAGTTTCTTGAATTAACAAGGGAACGGAGTTCAACCCGGTTTAGATTAGCTATTTCGGGATTAAAAAGTCACCTTAAAAGAACAGTTGTTTCACTTACTGCTTTAGCCGTTGCTGTAGCTGCTTTTATTGGTGTTGCAACTATGATTTCAGGTTTTAGAACAACAGTTGTAACCTGGTTAGAAGATGCACTTAAAGCCGATATTTTTGTTTCTGCTCCATCAATAGTTTCTCGAAGAAATGTTGCCGTACTCGATAAAGAGATTTTAATGAAACTCTCTGAATATAACGGAGTAAAATACGCAGATTTTTATTCTGAATTAGAACAGGTGAGTGATTCCAAAATAGTGAATGTTTTTGGAGCAAAAATCAATCCGGCAAATTATTCCCGTTTCAAATTTTTAAGTGGGGGAGGTAATAAAATGTGGGATGACTATGTTGAAGGTAAATCTACAATGGTTACAGAAACTTTCGCATTTAATAACAATCTGAAAATTGGAGATTCAATATTTATTGGTTCTCAGAGCTTAGGGAGATTTTTTCAAATAGGGGGGATCTACTATGATTACAGTTCTGAAAATGGGCACGCGGCTGTAGATTTTGATGTTCTTGAATCAATTTATGGTGAATTAAAGATCTCTGGGATAGGATTATACTTAAATAATCCTGAATCTGCCGACAAAATTGCATCTGAAATAAAATCAGGTTTTAACGATATAATGCTAAATGTTAGAACTAACAAAGAGATAAAAGATTACTCGATAGCAATATTTGACCGTACTTTTATAATTGCAAATTTACTTCAATTTTTTGCTGTGGTTGTTGCATTTATAGGAATATTTAGCTCTCTAACTGCAATTCAATTAGAAAACGGAAGAGAACTGGCAACTTATAGAGCTTTAGGTTTTACTAAAAAAGACTTGTTCAAACTTATAAACTATCAAAACTTACTAAAGGGGCTTTTAGCGGGTTTATTGTCTATTCCACTCGGATTACTTCTCTCTTTTATTTTAATATTTGTTATAAACAAAAATTCTTTCGGTTGGACTCTACAATTTAAGCCTGACTTTCTCCTCTATTTACAAGCTATTTTGGTCTCAGTGTTTTCCGCCTTTATTGCAGGAATTTATCCCGCTGTAAAGATGGCAAAAGTTAATCCGGCGGAGGCATTAAAAGATGAAGATTAATTTGAGAATTTTATCAGTTGTTTTAACCGCATTTATTATAGCGGGAATTTATTTATTTAACGATATTTCGCCGGTTGAAAAAGAGGGAGATTCCGGTTTTTCGGTTGGTAGTTTAATGTCAGATAACAGTGCAGGATACAAAGAAGCTTCAGAGCAAATTAAATTTGTATTCCCTAAGGATCACGCCGCACATCCCGAATTTAAAACCGAATGGTGGTATTTTACGGGAAATATCATTAATGAAAAGGGTGAAAACTTTGGTTATCAATTAACAATTTTTAGAAATGCAACTTCGCCGGTTAAGCCTGAAATTTCTTCTAATTTTTTGACAAATCAAATTTATTCAGGACATTTTGCAATTTCTGACATAAAACAAGAAAAATTCTATCATTCTGAGATAATCGAAAGAGAGTTTTACCCTTTTGCTTATTCAGATACCGCAGGATTTTTAGTAACTGCAGGAGGGTGGAAAATTGAGTTTAATTCTGATACTAACGGTGAATTGCCTGAAATATTGATATCGGCATCCGATAGTATAAAGTCAATTAATTTTACTTTGGTGCCTGATAAGAAACCTGTTTTTCATGGAGATAACGGATTAAGTCCTAAAAGTTACAAACCGGGAAATGCTTCTTATTACTATTCTTTCACTAGATTAAAAACTTTGGGAACAATGACAATCAACGGAGATACTCATCAAATATCCGGAAATTCATGGATGGATAGGGAGTGGAGTTCGGGTGCATTGGATAAAGATCAAAAAGGATGGGACTGGTTTTCTATTCAATTAGTTGATTCTACAGAGATAATGTTTTTCAGACTCCGTGATTTTTCAGGGAATACAAATTTTGCAAAGGGGACTTTTATTTTTAAAGATGGAGCTACCCGGTTGTTAAAAAACGAAGATGTTACATTACATGCTACCTCAAATTGGAAAAATAGCGACGGAATTTTTTACCCTTCTTCATGGACTTTAAGAGTTCCCTCAATTGATTTGGAACTTAATATTAACACATCAATTCCAAATCAAGAATTAAAAACATTTGTAAATTATTACGAAGGGGCAATTATTATAACAGGGATTAAATCAGGTGTTTCCATTAGCGGGAAAGGATATGTTGAATTAACGGGATATGATTAAGCTAAGTTTAGCCTGTTAATTTGAGCTAAATTGGTTCTTCTGTGGCAAAAAAAATGAACCGCCAAGCCAGTAGAGAACACAGAGGGAATTTGATTAAATGATATGAGAGTTATTGTTTTTCAGGTATAGAAA
>JACSRR010000245.1 GCA_014879635.1 Ignavibacteriaceae bacterium
TGTAGATGAACGCCCAAAAAAGATTTTGCTTAATTGTTAAAACAGTTTTTTTAGCCAATTTTATAGCCCTTAAAACACCTGCTATATCATGGCTCAAAATTGTAATTCCTGCTGTTTCAAGGGCAACATCTGAACCGGAAGAAATAGCGAATCCAACATTGGCAACGGCTAATGCGGGGGCATCGTTTACTCCGTCACCCGCCATTCCCGTTATAAAGCCCTTTTCTTTATACTCATTAATTATCCGGGCTTTATCTTCCGGAAGTACTGCAGCATGATATTCATCAATTCCCGTTTTAATTGCAACTTCTTTCGCTACAACGGCATTATCTCCGGTTAGCATCACGGTTTTTATATTGAGGGCTTTTAATGAAGCAATTAGCGATTTGCTCTCTTTTCTAATAGAATCTTTAACAATTAGAGATGCTGCAAGAACTCCGTTAATACTAACAAAAAGTTCTTCGCCTGTTATAGATTCATCAATTTTAACTCCTTCTGATTCCAAAAATGACTTTATTCCGGCAATAACATTTTTTCCTTCAGAAATACCCAGAACACCTTTTCCGGGGAAATTCTTAAAATGCTCTGCGTCTATTTGAGGTAATCCTATTGATTCTGAATATCGTACAATTGCTTCGGCAACGGGGTGTTCTGATTTTTTTTCTATTGATGCCAACAGTTTAATAACCTCACCTTCCGAAAATCCATTGTGGAGATTTACTTTTTCAACAACAGGTTTCCCCTCTGTTATTGTTCCGGTTTTATCAAAAAACAGAACAGAAATTTTATGAGCAGTTTCTAAACTCTCTCCGTTTTTAATTAGTACTCCAGAAGAGGCACCCTTTCCTGAAGCCACAATTATTGCGGTGGGTGTTGCTAAACCTAAAGCACACGGACAAGCAATTATTAAGACCGCAATAAAATTATTTAACGCATTTGAAAAACCTGCTTCTCCACCGGCAATAATCCAATAAAGGAAGGTGAAAATTGCTATTAAAACTACAACCGGTACAAAAACTGCGGAGATTTTATCCGCTAAATTCTGAATAGGTGCTTTTGAAGATTGAGCTTGCTCAACTAATTGAATAATCTTTCCGAGAGTTGAATTTTCTCCTGTCTGTTTTACTAAAAATTCAAAACTCCCGTTTAAATTGATTGTACCGCCGGTTACTTTGTCGCCTTTACTTTTCTCAACAGGCAGACTTTCACCTGTTAAAAGAGATTCATTAATTGATGAGTTTCCCGTCAGTATATTTCCGTCGGCTGGAATTTTATCACCCGGCTTAATAATAACAACATCACCGGGAGAAAGTTGAAAAATATCAATACTTACTTCCGAATCCCCTCTTTTAACTAAAACAGTTGAGGGTTGCAGTTCCATCAGCTTTTGAATTTCGGTGTTAGTTTTCTTTTTTGATCTTCCTTCAAGCCATTTTCCCATCAAAATCAGCGTTATAATAACAACAGTTGTATCAAAATAGACATGAGAAGTATCATGATTATGTGGTAAAGTTTCAGGGAAAAGAGTGATCCACATTGAATAAATAAAGGCTGCACCGGTACCTATTGCCACCAATGAATTCATATCTGCCGAAAAAGATTTAAGATTTCTGTAAAATATTATAAAAAATCTTTTACCCGGCCCAAATATTACGGGAATTGTGAGCAAAAAGAGTACTTTATTCACATAATCTATGCTGAGAGGAATAAATTCTTTGAAACCATCAAACATAATTCCCATATTTAAGATAAAAACGGGAATAGAAAAAAGTAAAGCAATCAGAAAATCTTTTTTAGTCTTCTCTAATTGATCGTTTGATTCAGGACTCCTTGCCTCTCTTCGACTTTTTTGACCGGGTGCAACAATTGAAATATCGATGTCATAACCATATTTTTCGACACCTTTCTTGATTTTTTCAAGCGTTTCTTGATTCCCATCATATTCAAAAGAAGTTGTATCACTCGCTAAATTTACGGTAACATCTTTTACTCCCTCAACTTTGGAAACAATTTTTTCAACCCGTGCTACACAAGAAGCGCAAGTCATTCCTTCAACAGGAAGTGTAATGCGTTTGAATTCCATTAAACTACTTCTGTATTAACCAGCTTGTAACCCGCTTCGGAAATAAGATCTTTAAGTTTAGAGTCATCCATTTTATTCTCGTCAAATTCGATAACAGCTTCACCCAACTTAATTTCGGCAACCGTAATTCCGTTATCTTCTAACTCATTTTTAACAGCTAAAACACAATGCGCACAGTGCATACCGTCTATTTTTATTAATTCTTTTTTCATTTATTTCTCCTGATTTAATCTTTAATTAGACGAAAATATTTATTTTAATGTTCTAACTTAGTTAATTTATATAAATTGAAAGAGAAAAAAATGTCTAAAAAATTCCTCCTTATAATATTAATTCTGACTACGGGACTCGTTTTCAGTCAGAACACAAAGCGGGCATTCACATTGGATGATATTTACAGAGTTAAAGGGGTTTCGGCACCTGTCTTAAATCCCGAAGAAGATTACATGATTTTTACTGTTTCGGAACTCAATTTATATCAGGGAAGCTCCAAATCAACTCTCTACAAATTAGATAATGAAGGGGGCGATCCTCAAGTTATCGAAACCGGCGGAAAGCGTGTAATTGCTCCCTTTTTTGACCCAGAGGGTGAAATAATCTATTTCTTATCTCAAGTAGATGGCACATCCCAACTTCATTCTTTTAATGTTGAATCAGCCGAAATTAAAGTTTTAACCAATTTTTATCCCGGAATTGATAACCCTAAAATCACTAAAGACGGTAAAAAAATAGCCTTTACTGCCAAAGTATATCCGGAGTGCGGTGATGACGGTCAATGTAATAAATTGAATGCTGACGCTTTTGCTAAAGGTCCGGTTCATGCACATATTGCAGATAGTTTGCTTTTCCGTCATTGGACTGAATACGATGACGATCTGTTCTACCACACATTCTTATTAGATTTGACATCCGGTAATATAAAAGATTTAACACCCGGTTACTTTCACTCCCCTATCTATTATGCAGGCGGAGGTGCTGATTTTGATATTTCACCCGACGGTAAATTTCTCGTTGTTGCATCTAATAGAGGAGCTACCCCTGAACAAAACACTAACTCAGACTTATTTTTAATTAATACCGAAACCCTTGAAACTAAGAACATTACTGCTCAAAACCTTGCTTGGGATGGTTCTCCTGCTTTTTCACCTGACGGCAGGTATCTTGCTTACAGAAAACAATTGGTACCCGGTTATGAATCAGATAAATTTAGAATTGCTCTTTATAACTTATCAAACGGGCATGATAAAATTTTAACAGAAGAAATAGATAACTGGGTTGGTGAAATTCATTGGGCTGATGACTCAAGAATGATTTATTTCACTGTTGAAGAGGCAGGTTATGATCCTCTCTATTCCATTGATGTTAAATCAAACGAAATCACAAAAATTAGAGGGGAAATTTGCACCGGTGGTTTTTCAATTTCGAATAACGGAAAATCCATTTTTTATACCTACCGTTTAAACCATCTCCCTGCCGAAATTTATAGATTTGATTTAAGTTCAAAAAAAGAAACACAATTAACATTTTTTAACAAAAAACTATTAGAAGAAGTGGATTTCAGACCTGTTGAACATTTATGGGTTGACGGTGCTAACGGTAAAAAAGTACATACTATGATTGTTAAACCATTCGGTTTTGATCCTGCAAAAAAATATCCTGCGGTTATCAATATACACGGAGGTCCTCAAAGTCAGTGGCGAGATGCTTTCAGAGGCGATAATCAAGTTTATGCAGGTGCGGGCTATGTTTATGTCATACCTAATCCTCACGGCTCAACAGGTTATGGTCAAGATTATACTCTCGGCATTTCGGGCGACTACACCGGTAAAATTGTTGAAGACATTATGAAAGTTACCGATGCAATTGAAAATCTTGATTATGTTGATAATGATAGAGTTGGCGCTATGGGATGGTCATTCGGTGGTTATATGGTTAATTGGCTACAAGGGATTACTGACAGATACAAATGCTTTGCATCAATGATGGGGCTTTATGACCTTGAATCTTTTTATGGTACAACTGAAGAATTGTGGTTTCCTGAATTTGATTTAAAAGGTACTCCTTGGAACTCAGACCTATATCAATTATATAGCCCTTCAAATAATGTATTAAATTTTTCGACACCAACACTTGTGGTTACCGGAAAACTTGATTACCGCGTTTCATATAATCAAAGTTTGCAGTATTTTACTGCATTGCAAAAACTTAAAATTCCATCAAGATTGATAATATTTGATTACGACGGTCATTGGCCTTCTCATTTGAGGTCGATGCCCTTATACTACAACTCGCATTTAGAATGGTTTCATACATACCTTGGAGGAGATCCTGCTCCTTACGATTCAAAATTAATGATGAGGAACAGGGCTTACGAAGGCAAAAAATGGTGATGATTTTATAAATTGAATAAAAACAAACCGGAGTTTTAGAAATAGAATTCCGGTTTTTTTATTCTGCGGATAAATCAGGTTTGTCGTTTACTTTTGATAAAACAAAGATTCCGGCTGCAAAGAAAAATAACACCGAAAGAATTGCTATCCTCTGACTTCCGGTAATAGTGCTCAACACTCCGAAAACCAATGGACCCAATATTGCAGAACTTTTACCGAAGAACGAATAAAATCCGAAAAACTCGGTCTTTTTATTTTCCGGAGTTAATTTTGCCATTAAAGAGCGGCTAATAGATTGACTTGAACCCATTGCACTTCCCGCCAATAACCCTACTCCGTAAAACAATTCTTTAGTTTCAACAAAAAATGCGAAAATTATAGTTATGACCCACACAAAAAGTGTAATCATAAGAGTTTTCTTCTGTCCGTGAGAATCAGCATAAATCCCGAAGATTATGGAACCGAGTATTGCGGTGCTCTGAACAGTGATAAAAAAAACAATCAATTCAAGATTTGAAAAACCAAGCGTTTTTTTTGCGAAAATACCGGAAAAGTAAATAACCGTGTTAATTCCTTCAACAAAGAAAAAGTAGGATAAAAGAAACATAGATAGATTTCTATAATTCTTTAAATTCTTAAATGTAAAGAATACTCTTTCAAATCCTATTTTTACATAACTTTTTTCGGGGACTCTTTTTACCCGTTTCTCTTTCAGGAACAAGAAAAAAGGAATTGCGAAAATAAAGAAAAATAGTGCCGAAACCGGGAGAGTTTCTCTGATTAAATCATTTTGAAGAAAAGGGAATACAATTGCAAGAGTAGTTAATGAGCCAAAATAACCCATAGCAAACCCATATCCGCTCACTCTTCCGTAATTCTTAGCCTCTGTGATTTCGGATAAAAAGGCGTCATAAAAAATCAAGCCCGCTTCAAACCCGATATTTGCCAAAATAAACAATATTAGTGCGGTTTTTACATCCCCCGCCCCTGTAAAGTAAAGCAGTGAGGTACAGATAATGCATAGAAGTGTGAAAACGAGTAAGAATCTTTTTTTGCCCGCCGAATAATCAGCAATTGCCCCTAAAACCGGAGCTATGCAAGCTGTTATCAGCATTGAGATTGAAGTACCTAAACTCCAGTAAAAATCTGCCGCCGGCGATTTTTCGGCAATTGTTTCGGTAAAATAAATTGCAAATAAAAATGTTACTACAATAATAGAAAATGATGTATTTGCAAAATCATACAAAGTCCATACAAATATTCTCATTTTCTTATTCAATAAGTCTATCTCTCAGATTTAATTTTTTCGTTAATTAGACCACGACCTGCTTTTTTAATAACCCCTTGTTCATTTAATTTTATATAAATTGTATCAAGTACGCCATTCACAAATTTATTTGATTGCCCGGTACTAAATTCTTTAGCAACCTCTAACATTTCATTTATTGTAACTTTAGTGGGGATATCATCAAAGTGAATAAATTCTGTTATGCCCATCATGATAATTAATTTATCAATAGAAGCTACTCTATCTTCATCCCAATTTGCAATGTTATTCTTAATTATTTGAGAGTAATCATCAAAATTCTGTATAGAATATTTTACTGCATTATTAATAAATTCTCTATCCGCCTCATCAGTAATCTCAGAAACAACTTCATTATAGGTGAAATCAAAACCTTGACTGTTGTTATTATAAGCGTACAGCAATTGCAAAACTTTAAATCGTAATGCTCTTCTTTTTGATACTTTTTTATACATTATTATTTGAATAGACTTAAATAAAAAAAAATTACAAATTAATTTAGCTATTTAATTATTGATAGGGTAACAAAATTTATTGTTACAAGAAAATTCTATTTTACCGCAAAGAACCAAAAATTTAATAAACCTAAAGCTTCTCTGGCTTTATAATACACCAAAGTTTCTGCAGATAATTTGAGCCCCGATGCAGCAACATCTATATTAACATTATAAAAACTTGCTTGTTCAAGAACTCTCGACAAATGAAATTCATCAGAAATTACTACTATTTTAGATACACTCTCTTTAACAATTAAGTAGCTTTTGATAAAATTTATTTGTTCAATTGTTGATTTAGTGTTTTTTTCAATTCTCACATCTAACGGATTAACTTTGAAGTTCATTAGATAATTGAAGGCTACCTCTGCTTCAGATTTTTCTCCGGGTGCATTACTTCCGGTTAATTGAATTTTGCTTATTTTTTTTGAATCGTAAAGGTCAAAAGCTTTTTCAATCCTCGATTTTAAAATTGGACTTGGTTGATTTACTTTCCAAACGGCAGCGCCTAAAACAACACCGTAATCAGCCTTAAATGATTCATTTGTATCGAAAATTGAGTTAGTTGGCAAACTAACATAGATAAATGCGAAACCAAAAAATGTTATACCTAGAAAAAGTGCAATGTACGCTGATTTTAATAGAATCACTTTTTTGGCATCTAATAACAATTCCCAAAGTAATCCAATAATAAAAAACTGGGAAAATTGGAATACATTAAAAACTACTGCGTTATATATTTTGTAAAACGGGGTGTCTAAAACTGTTGCTTCAATTCCGGTATTAATTGAGTTGAGTACGCCGCCTCCAATTATTGATATCAGACCGGTTATTGAAAGAATAATAAACAATTTGCTGAATCTCTTGTAGGATTCTACCCGTTTTACTCTTAATATACTTGCAGTTGAAATCAAAAAAAGAAATAAAAGTAAATTTAAAAGATTACCTGTTTTCAAAAAACTGAATTCACTCAAAGTAAAATCATGTGCATAGTACTTAAAAAAATACAGCACAACTATTTGCAAAACTTGCAGAATTACAAATGCGGTAAAACTTTTATCAATATTAACTTTTTTCATTAAATTTAATTTTGCATCCGTAAGAAGAGTTGAACCCCCCTTGGTGCCTATTTAAAAAAAGAAATGCCGGCAAACCGGCATTTCCTTAAAAATATCTCTATTCTTCATTATCCGGTGTTTGTACTACTTGTTCTTTACCTTTTCCGATTGATTTTAGTGCATCCGGAATATCTTCAAATACTGAATATATTACAGGAACTAAAACCAATGTTAAAAAAGTTGCAAAGCCCAAACCGAAAATAACAGCAATACCCATTGATTTCCAAAACTCTTGTGAAGCTCCGCCTGTTAAAACCTTAAAAGTATAGAAATCAAAGCCAAATCCGAATGCTAACGGAATTAATCCAAGTACGGTAGTGAGTGCTGTAAGGGTTACAGGTCTGAACCTTCTTATACCTGCCTGAACAATAGGTTCAAATCCTTTGAGTCCCCTTCTTTTTAACACATTAGTATAATCAATCAGCACGATATTGTTATTTACAACCACACCTGCAAGACTTATTACACCTATACCGGTCATAATAATTCCGAACGGCATTGAAAATGCTATCAACCCTATGAATACGCCCACAAGAGAAACAATCACAGCAGTCATAATTATAAATGGTTGCCCAATTGAGTTAAATTGGATTACAAGTATCAAGAAGATCATCAAAATTGCCATCATAAAAGCTTTGCCTAAAAATGCCGAAGCAGCCTCTTGTTCCTCTGACTGTCCTGTGAAACTAATTTTATATCCTTGTGGCAAGTTAAAACCTGCAATTTTCGCTTTTACTTCCTCTAATACAGCGTTTGCATTGTAACCTTCGGCAGCATCACCTGTTACAACAATCACTCTATCAAGATTTTTTCTTCTGATTGCACCGGGACCTTTATCAATAGAAACCTCGGCAATACTACTTAGCGGTACAGATTGTGTTTTACCTTGCTTGTCATTATAAATAATTTTCAGGTTTGCCACATCATCTATAGAACTTCTTTGTTCCTTCTTCAACCTCACCGTAATATCGTACTCATCTTCATTAATTCTATATTTTGATGCTTCTATACCGTTTACCGCTGTTCTGATGTTTGAAGCAATCTGACTCGTTGTTAGCCCGTACAGTCCTGCCTTTTGGCGATCAACAGTAATTCTAATTTCGGGTTTGCCATCATCAAAATTGTCGGATAAATCTACAAGTCCGTCTATACCTTTTATTTCATCTCTGATTTGTTGGGCAAGTTTACCTAATAATTGATAATCTTCACCGGATATTTCAATATTAACAGGCAACCCTACCGGGGGACCTGCTTCTTCTTGTTTGATAGTGATATCAACGCCGGGAATACCTTCAATCAAATCACGAATTTCGGCAGAAGTAATCTTTGAAGATTGTTCTCTATCCTCATATTCTTTAAATTCGATTGTAATACTACCTTTGTTAGGTGTAGAAGCACCTGCATCAAAAGGATTGTTTGACGCACCTGTTACGGAAAGTAGTTCGGTAACATCTTTAAAACCGGCTGCTTCAATTCTTCTTTCAACACTACGAATCATTCCGTCAGTTGCCTCAATTCCGGTTCCTGAAGGCGTTTCAAAATTTACATAAATTCGTTCGGGTTGAACATCAGGGAAAAACTCAACTCCCTTACCAAGTAATCCGTAAAATTGCATTATTAAGTGAAGAGCCAAAAAAGACCCGAATACAAACTTTAATCTGATATTGGTAAAGGTTAATACCACCCCTGTTGCCAAAACAATCGTTACAATTATTTCTGCCCAAATAGGCACAAAAGAAATTAATATACCTTCAACAACAAAAAGGGCGATAAATGCTACAACACCAAGCCAGTTTCTGGTACTAATTTTTTGTCCCGGTTCTCTCTCTTTACCTAATGCAAACCTCAAAGTTTTTTCATACATTTCTAATACTTTAGGTAAAAGTACTTCGGAAAAGTAATATGTAATTTTAGCGAAAGGGTATCCGAGCCAATGCCAGAATTTTGTTGGTCTCTCGGGCTTCCCTTTTGTTTCTAATTTCATAAACTTTGCTGCAATTACCGGGTTAATCAACAATGCAACAAATAATGATGATGCAAGTGTTACTATTACAGTAAGAGGAACATAAGACATAAAATCACCCACAACTCCGGGCCAAAACATAAGCGGGAAAAATGCAGCAAGTGTGGTTAAGGTTGAAGTTGCAACGGGCCACGCAACCTCTGCGGTTCCAAGTTTGGCAGAGTCAATTACACTATTCCCCTCTTCGTAAAATTTCTGTATGTTTTCAATAATTACAATAGCATTATCAACCAACATACCCAACGCTAATATAAGGGCAAATAGCACAACAAAATTAAGTGTTATACCTAAGAGCTGAAGTATAAAAAACGATATCAACATACTCAAAGGAACTGAGATACCTACAAAAACTGCATTTCTGAAACCTAATGCAACAAAAAGCACGCCGATTATAAGTACCAATCCCGAATAGATATTATTTTCTAATTCGGTTACTTGTTGTGCAATTTGTTTTGAAGCATCGGTAATAATTGCAATTTCTATGTTTGAAGGCAATTCTTCTTTTTTCTTTGCAATTAATGCTTTTACTTCGTTAGCTATCTCAATAATATTTTCGCCTACACGCTTAGAGACCTGAAGTGAAACCGATTCTTCGCCGTTGTGATATGCATAAGAAGCTCTTTCCTTAAAGCCATAAGTTAAGGTTGCTACATCTCTCAAATAAATCGGACTTCCGTCTTTGATTTTAACAATCAAATCTTCAATCGGATAAGGTTTTTTAAACTCACCGGGTACTCTAACCAAAAAAGTTGAATTATTTACATCAACGCTTCCGCCCGGAATAGTTTTATTCTCGTCTCTAATTGCAGCCGTAATATCATCAAAGCGGAGATTAAAATGTTGAAGTTTTGTAAAATCAACATCAACCTGAACTTCACGCTCTAAACCGCCTCTTGTTTTAACTTCAAGAACTCCCTTAATATTTTCAATATCGTCTTTTAAATCTTCAGCTAAGTCTTTTAATTTAGCCAAACCGGTTGGACCTGATATTTGCATCGTTAAAATCGGAAATTCGGAAAAGTTGATTTCAACAATCTCCGGTTTTTCTGCATCTGCGGGGATATCACTTTCGGCTTTATTAACTTTATCGCGAACTTTTTGAAGAGCTTCATCTAAATCGGTGCCGCTTTGAAATTCAACCTGAATAAGTGAATAACCTTGAAATGATGAAGATTCAATTTTCTTAACATCGTTAATTTTCTTTAGTTCTTTTTCAATTGGTTGAGTCACTAAAGACTCAATATCTTCGGGTGCCACTCCAAAATATGGTGTTGATACAATTACCAAAGGAATTTTTACATCCGGAGCGGCTTCTCTCGGCAGAGAAACATAAGCCACCACACCGAGAATAAAAATTATAAAGATTAAAACGAAAACGCTCGTTCTATTATCTATTGCTACATCTGTTATTTTCATTTTAAATCCGTTTTACTACTTTACTACCTGAATTCTTTCACCGTTAACCAAAGACTGATACCCAACGGTAATAACTTGATCTCCTGCAGCTAAATTTCCTCTCAAAGCTACTTTATTTGAACTTCTACCAACAATTTCAACAACTCTCATATCAGCAAATTCTTCGCCGTCTTTTTCACTTGCAACAAAAACAACATAACCTAAATCAGTTTTGGTTATAATCTCTGCAGGAAAAACATAAACATCATTTAATGTACCTTTCATAACTTGAACTCTTGCGTTCAGCTCAGGTTTAAGAACTCCTCCGGGGTTGCTCAAATTAATTTCGACAGGAAAGGTTCTATTTGCGGTATTAACCGATTTTCCGGTATAGCTTATAAAGCTGTTCATTTCGGTATTCAACTCATCAAAGATAACTTTAACTTGTTTTCCTGTTGTTATATCACTTACATACTTTTCCGGAACACCGGCTTCTACTTTTATGGATCCGGTATTTATAATTGTTACAACCGGGAAACCGGGTGAAAGAACTTCACCTACTTCAAAATCTTTTGTATCTATTACTCCTGAAATGGGTGCTTTTATGAATGTTTTATCATACTGAGCTTTAACCATTTCATAAGCTGCTTTTTTTGCATCTCTTTGATATTGAGCTTGAAGATATTGAAACTCACTTGTAACATTTTCTTCGTATATTTTTTTCTGCTTTCTATAATTAATTTCAGAAAGTTCGTAGTCTGCTTTTGCGGCTTCCAAATTTGCTTTTAGAATATCGTTTTCTAAAACGCAAATGGTATCGCCAACATTCACATAACTGCCTTTATCACGGAAGAATTTAACAATTTTACCTCCGCTTGTGGCACCAACTTTTGAAGTTTGAACAGCTTTAACTGCACCGAAAACTTCAATTACATCTTGAAAAGAAGTTAATGCTGCAGTTTTTGTTTCAACTAAAACTAATTTTACTCTTTTTTCCGTTTTTGATTCAGTTTTACCTTCTTCAGCACCGCAACCGGTTAGAATTAAAGAAGTGAAAAGAATTATCGGTATAACAAATTTTAATAATGACTTTTTCATTTTATTATTTTTCCGGTTTAACTTATTTATAAATTTCACGATTTAACAACTGTTCTAAGGTAGTTACAGCCATTAAATATTCATAGATTGCGCTTAAATAATTAAATTTAGCAGATGTAACTCCTAATTGAGAATCAATTACTTCTAATTGCGTACCAACGCCGCTGTTAAATCTTTTCTCCGAAAGACTGAATGCAAGTTCGGCTTCTGTTGTAGCTTCCGAATATGATTTTACCTTGGCTCTCGAATTTTCGATTTTTAGAATTGTTGCTTCTAAACGGTTAGTTAGTATATCTCTCGTTTTTTTCAAGTTTTCTTGTGCTATTTTATGTTCTAACTCGGCTTGACTTACTTTTGCTGAAGTTTGCCATCCGTTAAAAATCGGAATTTGCAATTCAAGCCCAAGAGTTACAGAATTATTAAAACGCCAATCACCAATTGACCTGTCGTCATTTTCTTGTGCCTCTACATTCCAATTTCCGAAAGCAGCTAAAGTTGGGAAATGCTGTGCAAAATAAACGCTTACAGCCGCATCTCTCAAATTTATTTCTTCTTGTTGTGCTTTAAGAACCGGATTAGTTCTTCTCATTTCAGAAACATAAAGGTCATAATCAGTTACTAATCCATCAATAAAAGTGATTTTATCTTTAATTTCAATTGCACTTCTAATTTCTAAGCCTGTGGCTAATTTTAATGCATTTTCGGCATTTGTTAAACTATTTAGTGCTTCTTCATATTGAGGTTCAAGCATTTGAACTTGAACTTTTGCTCTTACTAAATCATAATCTGCAACCAAACCTGCTTTGTGTAAAGATTCAGTGTTTTTAAGGTTATCTTTTGCTCTATTCAAATTTGCTAATGAAAGATCTACAACCTCTTTTGAGAGTAAAGTGAGATAGTAAGCCTCTTTAACCTGATATTTTACTTGAGATTCAGAAACTTCAACATAGTATTTTTGCATATCTGCAAACACTTCTGCTGCTCTGATACCGATAAAAGCCGCACCCGAGAAGAGTGTTTGCTTTAGTGAAAGAGTTGATGTTAGTGTATTATCTGTGCCAATCGGGAAAGTACCGCTAAAACCGGGAGCGTCAATTACGAATACACCTTTTTTAAGTGCTCTTCTGTAATTAACCAATCCCTTAATTTCGGGGAAAACTGCGCTTCCCCATGCTTCGGTTACTTGCTCATCGGCAATTAATTTATTGTATTTTGCAATTTTGTGGTCATAATTATTATCAAGTGCTAATTTTATGGCTTTTTCAAGGTCTAATACGGTTTTAGTGCCTTCTTGAGCTTTTGTATAATTAAAACTCAAAATTGTTAAGGTAATAACAAACAATAATATGTTCGTTTTCAATTTATACTCCGTGGATGTTTGATAATTCCGTTTAATATGAAATCTGAAAATATTTCTATCTCTTCATCAATATTGATCTCTTCTGTGCTTTTATGGCAGGAGGAAACAATTATATTATGAATTGTAGAGAATGAGGTCATTCTATACATCATAAAAGTTCTTTCCGGTCTTTTTGAGCAGATTATACCATCTTCGGCGGCTTGCCTAAAGACATTTAATTCTCTTTCGAAGTTTAAGCCATGCTCTTTTGCGTAAACTTCAGTATCTTTTATAATTGTTTCAGTGTTAATTTTTGAGTACTCTCTAACAAAAAGTATGTAGCCTGATTGGTCTTCAATACAAAAATGAAATAAATCACGAATAGATTTTTGAATATATTCTACAAATGATTCTGAGCTATCGATAGCTTCATCTATAATTTGAGATAATCTACTAACAAATTCAGAAATAACAGAGAAATAGATCTCTTCTTTATTTTCGAAATAATTGTATAATGTACCTTTTCCGAACTCTGCACTTTCTGCTATTTCTTCCAATGTTGTTTGATTAAAACCCTTAGATGCAAACAGCGGTTTTGCGGCATTCATAATCTCTTGCCTCCTAAAAGCCCTTTCCCTCTCTTTTCTTGTTAGTATTTCTTTTTCTGACATTTGATTTCCATGTTTTATTTATGACTTATTAGTCATTTCTGCAACATAGTAGTTTACAGAATGAACTAATGTTCATATACAAAACTAACAATATCTAAAGTTGGTTCCAAAAGAATTATTTTGGTTTTACAGGAACGGCAAATATGACTGATTAATGAGTTTTTTAGCTTGTGAAAAATAGTCAAAATTCGGAAAAAATGAGTTGGAATCCATCTCCTTTAAGGGTCTTAATTCAATTTTGCATTATTTCCGGTATTTAGAGGGGTTAAAGACAGTGAAGGAAGTGGCATTTTTGATAAGTATATTGAGGTATTATGGTGTTTTTTACTAAGTTAGAATATTACTCAGTACAAAAAAAAAGGCTGCTAAGAGCAGCCTTTTTTAGAAAATTGATTTACTATTGAAGTCTAAACATTACGGGTATGGAAACCTGAACTTTAACCGGTTTTCCTCTTTGTTTCCCGGGTTTGAATTTAGTTTTCTTCACAGCTTCAAGAGCAGCTTCATCACAACCTGCACCAATACCTTTAATTACTTGTGCTTTTGTAACATCACCTTGCTCATCAACAAATGCGAGAACATAAACTCTACCTTCAACTCCGGCTCTTTTTGCAATTTCAGGATAAACAATTTTACTTTGAATTGCTCCGATACCGCCAATTGGTTCGGGCATATCTTCAACCGCAACAAAATAAACCGGCTCTTCTTCTACTACTTTTTTAGTCGTAGTTTCCTCTTTTGGTGGAGGAGGAGGCTCATTGATAACTTCAGTTTCATCCAAATCTGTATCTGAAAGCTCAATATCGTCTAATGCATTATCAGAGGGAGCTTCAATAGGAATTGGTGGCTTAGGAGGAGGCGGGGGC
Source organism: Ignavibacteriaceae bacterium (assembly GCA_014879635.1). Taxonomy (GTDB): domain Bacteria; phylum Bacteroidota; class Ignavibacteria; order Ignavibacteriales; family Ignavibacteriaceae; genus BA9. The sequence continues at coordinate 14,784 of JACSRR010000245.1, forward strand.
CTATTCTCCTGCTTGGTCTGTTGAATATCTTCAACTGTCAAAAGATCTTGAGGCGCTTCAAACTGCGCTGCCTCAACTGTGAAATCAGGAAAAAACTTAAATGCTAAAACCATAAATGCTAATGAAAGCACTATACTGATTTCCAGCACTTTTTTGTATTTTGACCTAAGATCAGCTTTTGGTGACTTAAAATTTGGCATTACATCCTCCAAAACGAAAAAATTTAATTGTTGTTAATCTGTCTCTTATACACATCT